>JAEEIV010000037.1 GCA_016281555.1 Lachnospiraceae bacterium
GATCGGATGATAGATCACTCAAATGGTCGTGATGGAGATGATAGTCCTAAAGGATAATTGGGGCGAAATTGGGGCGAATTGGTTCAAAAAGGTACCAATCGCCCCGAAAAGATAGAAAAAGCAGAATTGCAAGAAACCCAGTAAAATCAATAGCTTGCGCTTTTTAGAGAAAGACGGAAAAAGTCGATTTATCGACTCATAACCCGGAGGTCGGAGGTTCAAATCCTCCCCCCGCTACTTCGAAGAAAAGCCAGTGTTTATGCGGATTTCCGCAGTAGCACTGGCTTTTTGTCATCAATAGAACGGCGGGAAAGGTCCGAATCCCGTTCAGTCCGTATAACCTTCCATGACGAAGCGTTTCATCTGCTCGGCGTTCATGCCTTCGAGCCCGACTTTCGCCAGCGTACGTCCCGTGACCCAATAGTTTTCATCGCGCAGGGTGGAAGCCAGATTCGCGATGGAATCCATGATGGGCGTCTGGACGCCGAGGGCCTTGCCGAGGTTCGCGCAGAAAACGAGAGAGCATGGGGCGTCCTCGGTGAGGTACCGGCCGCTTAAGTCGTTCGGGCCCTCCAGATCCATGAAGATGCCGATGCTGCCCTGATAGGCGGAGTAGAGGTCGTCCGACTTCGGGCAGTAGCCGGTGATGTAAAGCCGGTCCAGAATGTTGAGTTTCTGATAGCCCAGCGCCTCGCAGAGGGCCATGCGCTCTTCATTGACCTTCCAGACTACGCGGGCCACGGAGGGCGTAATGCCTTCCTTATAGTGGAAGTGTTTGTGATAATATTCGATCTTTCCGGCGTTCAGTACGACAGGGGCCGGATGGCTGTCAATGTTGCCGTTGTTCAGCGCGCATTCCAGCACGTCGTTCATCAGCGTGATGGAATCAAAGAGCGGCTTCGTCAGTTCGTAGAGCTCCTGATTGTATTTGGCCGGGAAGGCCGCAAACCAGATGACCGGGTCCCGCATCAGAATCTTGACGGTGTTCTCGTTGACCTTCCGCGCCGCATACGGGAGGGTGTTCACTTCGCAAAGTTTCACCTTTTGGAAGACGCCCGCCTCGTGGAACACTTTTCCGTAGACCAGACCGCCGCCGCAGCTTCCGGGAACCAGGAAAATGATCATCCCTTCGCGAAGGTGGGGGACCAATGATTTCGCCACGTCCTCCTGCGCAAAAGCGGGAGAAATGGGCATGATGAGATCAACGTCCTCGAGCGCTTCCGCAAGGTCGGTGGTCACTTTTTTCAATACCGCGTCGCCCACGGGTCCCACGCCCTCTAAGTGGATCACACGGTCCTTTTTGATGCCTTCAATGGCGGATGCGAATCTCGGATCCTCGTACAAAGTGACCTCGAAACCGCGCAGAGTCAGGTCCGCCGCCGCAGCGAAACCGCCGTTTCCGCCGCCCAGAATCGTGATTTTCTTAATCGTCTTGGCCATAATGGATCCCCCGGTTTTTTATTGACAATTCCTAAAATTGTCCGACAATTTCAGTATACTGTCCTCCGGTTTTATTGTCAAGATTTGCCGTGAAAAAAGACGAAAATGCGCCGCAGCATTGAATAATGACGGGGAGTGTGGTATCATTGAGCCGGTAAATCCGAAAACGAGGAGAAAACAAGATGCATCCGTCAGTTCGCGAAACGATCGATTACATTGCGGAGAGAGTTCCCTATGCGGGAGGCGTCGTTTTTGCCTTCAAAAACGGCGAGACCGTGGAGCGGTCTTGTTTCGGCTATCAGGACATGGAGGCAAAGATCCCGGTCACGGACGAAACGCTGTTCCAGATCGCGTCAATGACCAAAAGTTTCTGCACCGTGCTCATTTCGACGCTGGTCGACGAGGGGCTCCTGGACTGGGACCAGCCGGTCAAAAAGTACTGGCCGGACTATTATGCATACGATCCCTACGTCAGCGAACATATGACGCTCACGGACCTTGCCAGCCATCGCAGCGGGATCTGCAGCCACAACAAGCAGCGGAGCATGATGACGGCGGAAGAGTCGCTGGATCTGAAGCAATGGGCCTACCGCGCCAGAAACCTTCAGCCCTGTTTCGGCTTCCGGGAGCGGTTCGCGTATCAGAACGATCTGTTCAATATTTTAGGGTATCTCGCGGAGCGCGTTACCGGAAAATCCTATGTGGAACTCATGCAGGAACGCCTCGCGAAGCCCATCGGCATGGAAATCTTTTTCCGTCAGATCGTGGATGAAAACGAGACCCGTTATGCCTGCGGTTATGAGGTGGACCAGAAAACGCTGGCAATGGAGCGCGTGGACGTCCACGTCGTCCGTCCGACTTCTCTTTGCTCCGGCGGTGTCGTCACGAACCTGAAGGGCATTGAAAAATGGATCCGGTTCCTGGCCGCAGGCTGCGTCACGGAGGACGGAAAGCGGCTGGTTTCCGAAAAGACCTATGCCAAACTCATTCGTCCCCTGATTTTCCGGAGTTTTCTCTCGTATCCCGACCAGTACCAGCAGTATTCACTCGGCCTTTCGCCGTCGGTCTATCGCGGCGAGAAGCTCGTCTATCACGGCGGCGTGCTGAAGGGATTCCGCTCCGCCATGGGCTTCTTCCCGGACTTAAATTCCGGATACGTCGTGATGATCAATTCCTCTTCCGGGCCGTATGCGGTATTGAAGCGGGTTTTGAGTGACATTGCCCTGGATCAGGTGCAGCCGGATTATCACGAAAAGTGCGATAGGATGATCACCAGTTTCCTGAACCCTGTCGATATGGAAAAGCAATGCCTGCCGAAGCAGGAAATGCCGGAGGAAGACCTGCAGAAATATCAGTTCGACGGTGTCTTTGAAAACGGGTATTACGGGAGAATGAAGTTTACCTACGAAGGCGACGGAAAACTCCGCATCACGTACGGAAAAGAGGCGGACGAGGTCGCATTTTACCGCGGAAACGGGATCTTCCAGCTCGGCGTGAAGCCCGCGATCACCGACGTGAGATACAATGAAGACGGGAAGACGCTGATCTACAGCAAATGCGAGTTCTATTCGCCGGACGTGTTTACGAGGGTCGAATAAAGTGCCTGCGGCCCGCCGATGTTTGCGGCCGGGCAGGGCATATTAGGATAGGTTTCTGTTGATTTCCCCGGGGAGATGGGGTACACTGAATGAACGAAAACACAAAGGAGTTGGACAGAATGGACAGGATGAAAGCATTGGTCTTAAAGGCCTACAATGAGTTTTCTTACGAAGAGATCCCGGTTCCCGAGATCGCGGACGACGAAGTCCTCGTGAAGATCAAGGCCGTCGCGATCTGCGGCAGCGACGTGCATGGCTACGACGGCAAGAGCGGGCGGCGGATCCCCCCGGTCGTGATGGGGCACGAAGCCTCCGGCGAGATCGTGAAGATCGGCCCGAAGGTGTCGCATTACAAAGTCGGCGACCGCGTGACCTTCGATTCCACCGTCTATTGCGGCGAGTGCGAGTATTGCCGGAAAGGCATGGTCAATCTCTGCGTCAACCGCACGATCCTCGGCGTTTCCTGCAATGAATACCGCAGATACGGCTGCATGGCCGAATACTGCAACATCCCCGAGCGGATCCTTTACAAGCTGCCCGACGAAGTTTCCTATGAAACGGCCGCCCTCGTGGAGCCGCTGTCGATCGGCTTCCATGCGGCAGCGATCACCCCGACCGAGATCGGCGACACGGCCCTCGTCATCGGCGCGGGCACGATCGGCCAGATGGTCATCAAGGTCCTGAAAAACTCGAACGTCGGCCGGATCATCGTTTCCGATCCCGACGAGTTCAAGCAGCAGGAAGCGCTGAAATCCGGCGCGAACTACGTGCTCGGCAAGGGTATGGACGTCGTGGAAGAAGTGAAGAAACTGACCGGCGGCAAGGGCGCGGACGTCGCGTTCGAGGCGGTCGGCCTTGACGTCACGGTGAATACCGCGATCCAGGCCGTGAAGAAGGGCGGAGCGGTCACATTGATCGGCAACGTTACGCCGAAGGTCCAGATCCCGCTTCAGGACGTCATTACGCGTCAGATCACGCTTCGCGGTTCGGCGGCGTCTTCCGGCGAGTATCCGCGCTGCCTTGAAGCGATCGCGGACGGCCGGATCGATCTTTCGAACATCATCAGCAAGGTCGCACCGTTGTCGGAAGGCGCGGAATGGTTCGACACGCTGCACGATCGCGGCGCGGGACTCATGAAAGTCGTGCTGATTCCCTAATAATTGGCCCGGAAAGGACCGCTTGCAGCGGCTCTCTTGTGACCGCTAAAGGAGAAGAATAAAAATGGACAAATTAAAAACCGCCGTCATCGGCGCAGGCAAAGTAGGACGGTTTCACGCAAACGGTTACGTAGCGAGCCCCTATTCGGAGTTCGCGGGCGTTTTTGACCAGATCCCGGCGCGGGCGGAAACGTTCGCAAAGGAATACGGCATCAAGGCCTACACGTCCATAGAAGACATGGCGAAGGACGGGATCCAGGCGGTCTCGATCTGCACGCCGCACCCGATCCACCGGGCGGCGGCCGTGGCAGCGGCGAAGGCCGGCATGCACGTCCTCATTGAAAAACCGCTCGCGTCCTCATTGGAAGACTGCGACGCGATCATCAAGGCCGTGAAGGAAGCGGGTGTCACCGGCGGAACGATCTGCCAGCGGCGGTTTTTCGCACCCTGCCAGCGGATCCGGAAGGCGATCGACGAAGGCAAGATCGGCAAGCCGATCCTCGGTCAGATCAATATGTTCGGCTGGCGGAGCATGGAATACTACGCGTCCGACCCGTGGCGCGGCACCTGGGACGGCGAAGGCGGCGGCGTGCTTGTGAATCAGGCGCCGCACCAGCTGGACCTCCTGCTTTGGTACATGGGCGAGATCGACGAACTTTACGGCGCGTGGGCGACGTTAAATCATCCGGAACTCGAGGTGGATGATACCGCATTGGCGCTGATCCGCTTCAAGAGCGGCGCACTCGGCTCCATCATTGTCTCGAACTCGGTCAATCCCGCGCTCTACGGGAAAGTCCACGTTTTCGGCTCGAATGGCTCGGCGGTCGGCGTGCAGACGGACGGCGGGCAGATGTTCATTGCCGGCATGAGCTCGATCACCGAGCCGCCGGTCCTGGATCTCTGGACCGTGCCGGGCGAGGAGGACAAGCTTGCCGAATACGTGAAGGAAGACAGCGAATCCTTCCTTTCACTTGAAAACAGCACCGAGTATTTCCACCTGGTCGAGATCAACGACTTCCTGTCGTCGATCCTCGCCGGCAAGCAGCCGCTCATCACGCTGGAGGACGGCCGCCGTACCGTGGAGCTCTTTACGGCGATCTACCGCTCGAACCGCGACCGGAAGCCGGTCAAGTTCCCGCTCGAGCCGGAAAACGGAGCCGATTACGACGGAAGAAAACAGGGTTGAATCACATCGTGAGGAAAATGTCATGAAAAAGTATGCGATCGCAGCCGTCACGAGCATGGGGCTCCGGATCACGCCGGGAGACCGGATGGCGGTACAGAACAGCAACCTCTTTTACCTGCAGGCGACCTCTGCGGAAAGCAACGTCCTGAACGTTTCGTCGAGCCTCGGCAAGGAATGCCTCGTGCTCACGAGATTCGTCGAGGGCTCGCCGATGGCGGATTTCATCAAACGCCAGCTCCGCGCCCGGAACATCCGTTTCGAAGGAATGGAAGTTCCTCAGGGCGGTCCCTGGGGCTACCGCCACCAGTTTAATATCGCGGATTCCGGCTTCGGCCTTCGGGCGCCGAGGGTCTGGAACGACCGCGCGGGCGAAGTCGGCCGGACGCTTGACGCCTCCGATTTCGATCTTGACCGGATTTTCGGGGAAGAGGGCGTGGAGATCCTGCATCTTTCGGGGCTCATTGCCGCGATGAGCGAGGAAACGACGAAGTGCTGTCTCGAGGTCGCACGGAAGGCGAAGGAATACGGAACGCTCGTCAGTTTCGACTTAAACTACCGGGAGACCTTCTGGAAAGGCCGGGAAGCGGAACTCCGGGAAGCGTTCAGCGAGATCGCGTCGCTTGCCGACATTCTGGTGGGCAATGAAGAGGACTTCCAGCTTTGTCTGGGCTTCAAAGGACCGGAAGCCGGCGGCAAGGACCTTTCGGAAAAGATCTCCCGCTTCGAGGCGATGATCGAAGAAGTCCGGACAAAGTATCCGAACGCGCGCGCCTACGCGACGACGCTTCGCGAAGTCGTTTCCGCGAACGAGCACCTCTGGGGCGCGATCCTTTATGCGGACGGAAACCGGTACGTGGAAGAGCCGCGTCCAATCCGGGTCCTCGACCGGATCGGCGGCGGCGACGGCTTCTCCGGCGGTCTGCTGTACGGCATATTGCAGGGTTGGACGCCTGACAAATGGCTGCAGTTCGGCTGGGCTGCGGGCGTATTGGCCGCGTCTTCATTGAACGACTACGCCGAGCCTGCGGACGAAAAGCAGGTCTGGGACATTTACAAAGGCAACGCCAGAGTACAGAGATAACGGAAAACAAAAGAGCCTCCCGACGGAAAGAGAGGGGCTCTTTTTGGCAAGTAAGGAGTAGGATCATGGAAAAGAAAGCGGACATCGGCCTCATCGGTCTCGCCGTGATGGGCGAGAACCTGGTCATGAACATGGAATCGAAGGGCTTCACGGTCGCGGTCTTCAACCGCACCACGTCGAAGGTGGACGATTTCGTGAACGGCAGGGCGAAAGGGAAGAACGTCATCGGCTGCCGTTCTTTGGAGGAACTCGTCGCTGCATTGGCCAAACCGCGCAAGGTCTTCATGATGATCAAGGCCGGCAATGCCGTCGACGAAATGATCGACCGCCTGCTGCCGCTTCTGGAGGACGGCGACATCCTGATCGACGGCGGCAATTCTCACTTCCCCGACACGATCCGCCGGACGGAATACGTGGAATCGAAGGGGAAACTTTATATCGGCACCGGCGTTTCCGGCGGCGAAGAGGGCGCGCTCCTCGGGCCGTCCATGATGCCCGGCGGTTCTCCTGCCGCCTGGCCGTTCGTGAAGCCGATTTTCCAGAGCATTTCCGCGAAGGTCGAGGACGGTTCGCCCTGCTGCGACTGGGTCGGCGAGAACGGCGCGGGTCATTTCGTGAAAATGGTCCACAACGGCATTGAATACGGCGATATGCAGCTGATCTGCGAGTCGTACCAGCTGATGAAGGACCTTCTCGGCATGAGTTACGAGGAGATGCACGAGACGTTCAAAAAATGGAACGAAACCGAGCTTGACAGCTATCTCATTGAGATCACGCGGGACATTCTCGCGTACAAGGATGCAGACGGAGCGCCGCTTCTTGAAAAGATCCTCGACACGGCGGGGCAGAAGGGCACAGGAAAGTGGACGGGCATTGCCGCGCTCGACGAAGGCGTGCCGCTGACCCTGATCGGAGAAGCGGTCTTTGCGCGCTGCCTGTCGGCAATGAAGGAAGAACGCGTCGAGGCGGCGAAAACGTTTGCGCGGACGATCCCGGCATTTGAAGGCGACAAAGCCGAAATGATCGAAAACATCCGGAAGGCGCTCTTCGCCTCGAAGATCATTTCCTACGCGCAGGGCTATACGCTGATGCGGACGGCGGCCGCGCATTACGGCTGGAATTTAAACTACGGCGGCATTGCGCTGATGTGGCGGGGCGGCTGCATCATCCGTTCCGTGTTCTTAGGCAAGATCAAGGAAGCCTACGAGAAGGATCCGGAGCTCAAGAACCTGCTCCTCGACCCGTATTTCAAGGAAACGATCGAAGCGTTGGTTCCGGCATGGCGGAAAGTGGCTTCGGCTGCATTGTCCTACGGCGTTCCGGCGCCGGCAATGACCTCGGCCCTCAGCTACTTCGACGGCTACACGACGGACCGCCTGCCCGCGAATCTTTTGCAGGCGCAGCGCGACTACTTCGGCGCGCATACCTACGAGCGCACGGACGCAGAGCGCGGCGAATTCTTCCACACGAACTGGACCGGACACGGCGGCAATACTTCAGCGACGACTTACAATGCGTGACATTCGACTGATTACATTGGATCTGGACGGCACTTTGCTCGATTCCGACAAGCAGTTGTCGGAAGAAAACCGGGCGGCGCTCGAAAAGGCAAGCGAGGCGGGGATCGAGATCGTTCCTGCCACCGGCCGTTTTTACAAAGGGATGCCTGAGGTCATCCGCGACCTCCCCTTCATCCGCTACGTCATCGGCGTGAACGGCGCCGAAGTCTACGACGCGGTGCTTGAAAAAATTGTCTGCGCCTCCGAGATCCCCTGGGACGAGGCCGTTTCCATCATGGAATACCTGGACACGCTGCCGATCATTTACGACTGCTATCAGGGCGGTTGGGGCTGGATGACGAAGGCGTTGTACGATCAGGCGGAAGACTATGCGGCTTCGGTCCACAGCCTCCGCATGATCCGGGGACTCAGGACGCCGGTGCCGGACCTGAAGGCATACCTTTCCGAGAAAAAAGCGGGCGTGCAGAAGATCCAATTTTTATTCCGGGACATGGAACTTCGCGAAAAAATGCTGAAGTATCTTCCGGAAAAATTCCCGGATTTCACGGTCACGACGTCGGTCGTGAACAATATGGAGATCAACAGCCGCGAGGCCACGAAGGGCAATGCCCTGAAGAAACTCGCGAAGTACCTCGGCATCCCGATGTCGAAGACGATGGCGTTCGGCGACGACATGAACGACGTCACGATGCTGAAAGCAGCCGGGATCGGCGTAGCCATGGGAAACGCCAAGGAAGATGTGAAAGCAATTTCCGACTTCGTCACGCGCGACTGCGATCACTCCGGCGTCGCCTATGCGATCACGAAGCTGCTTTTTGAAGGATCATCAAAAGAGGAAAGGAGAACGAAATGAGAGTACTGCATGACGTCCCCTCGTCGGAGGGTGTGAAAAACGGACTGAAGCGGGCGAAACGCCTGGTGGAAGCGGCCTATACGCCCGTAAAACCGCTCCCGATCATCATCTATTCCGTCGCGGACGGCGTCCGCACCTATCACGAGACGGTGTCCAATGCGTATCTGCCGTTAAAGGGTCTTCCCTATTCTTCGGTGCGCCGCGTCGAGAAGTACATCGGGTTCAACGTCTCCTTTGAAACCTTTTACTCCGCATTGTCGAATCCGAACAGCGTCATTTACACGAAGCCGATCCACGCCGACAATCAGAACGTGCATTGCCATTACGGCATCGTCTGTTCCTGCTTCGTGAGCGAGGTGCTGGACCTGCCCTACCGGACGCCGTGCATCCGCTTTCCGGAGATCCCGGGCATGCAGGTGATCGACACAAGCGCCTTTGAAAACCTGCAGCTCTTGGACATCGTGCTGAACGTGAAGCAGCACATTGCCATCATCACGGACATTGGGCGGGACGAGACCGGGAAGGTGCAGTTCATCACCGTCTCGGAGAGCGTATTGCCGTTCTGCCGCGCCGTCCGGTATACGCCGGAGGAATTCACGCATTACTGGCTGGACAACGGTTATAAGATCTACCGGTATCCGGATCTTGACCGGATCACGTACGAATCCGATCCCTTTATGCCGATCCCCGAAGACGGACCGGTCGAAACGCCCTTCATCAACCGGACGCTGATGACGGATTACGGAAACAAGGCGAATTACCGTCTCGGCGAAACCGTGGAGATCAGTGTGTTTGATCCGGCGTTCACGGCGGTTTCCGTGCTGGGACCGGACGGCACGAGCACGACGTACCCGGTAGAGGAGGGGAAAGCGACCGTCCTTCCGGTGGCGTCGGGCTTCTACGAAGCGCGGGCAATGAACGGCGAAACCGCGAGCGATCCCGTGGAATTCGCGGTGACCGACCTTACGCTCACACTGGATAGGGACGGCTACCGTCCCGGGGACGAGATCCGCGTGAAATATGATAATTCCAAGGACGAAGTGCCGGTCGCCTGGCAGTTCAATGTTTCCGCGACGGACCGCGGCTGCAAGGGCGGGCTTCTTCCGGAGGGCCTTCCCGCAAACGGCGAGATCACGCTTCGCGTACCGGACAGGGAAGAGGAACTGGAACTGTATCTGATCACGAAAAACCGGTACGGATTTTATACGTCCGACCGGGTCCGGATCCCGAAGGCGTGACTGAAAGGAGAAAAGCCGTGAGCAAGCGAGCGTTAAAACCCGGAAACATGCTGTACCCCTTGCCGGCGGTATTGGTCTCCGTCCGCGGAAAAGACGGCAGGAGCAATCTCCTGACGATCGCCTGGTGCGGAACCGTCTGCTCGGATCCGCCGATGGTGTCTGTCAGCATCCAGAAAAAGCGCTTTTCGCACGCGTTGCTGAAGGAAAGCGGCGAATTCACGGTCAATCTGACGACGGAAGAAATGGCGAGGGCGACGGATCTTTGCGGTGTGCTTTCCGGACGGGACGTCGACAAATGGGAAAAGGCCGGCCTGCACGAAGAGGCAGGGAAGTTCGTGAAGGCGCCGTCGGTCATGGAAAGCCCGGTCAATATCGAGTGCAAGGTGCGGGAAGTGCTGGAGCTCGGTTCGCACGACATGTTCATCGGCGAGGTCGTGGCGGTGTCGGCGGACGAAAAGTACTTTGACGAAAAAGGCCGGTTTGCCATGGACCGCTGCGGACTCATTGCCTATTCGCACGGAGAGTACCGCGCGCTCGGCGAACTGATCGGGACGTACGGCTTCTCGGTCCGTAAGAAAGGATAGGACGAAATCCGGCCGTTTTGCGAGCAAATGAGTACAAAAAGCAGGTCAGAACGACCTGCTTTTTCTTGACCGCTTCGCGCGGGCGTGATATATTAAGAATGGTATGGTGTCAGTGTGCGCTTTCACGGTTCCTTGACGGAAGGGTGACAACGCACAGAGTTATGATTATGAATCTCCGGTCGGAGACGAATGAAAAGGAGAAAGCGAAATGACCAGATTCGGAAAAGTGCTGGCAACGATTCTCGGAATCGCAGCGGCAATACTCGTGTTTGCGGGTGCCGGGCGCTTAAGCGTACGCGCGGACGGGGAACACGTTCATTGCTATTGCGGTGACGGTACCTGCGCGGACGGCGGACACACGCACGCGAACGACGTGACTTGGAGCGCATGGAGCACGGACAATGCATTGCCGGGCAGCGGGAACTATTACCTGACCACGGACGTGACGGTGACGACTTCAAAGGCGCTTCCGCAGAATACGGAATTGAACATCTGCCTGAACGGTCATAAGATCACCGGTTCCAACGGCTTCCTGTTCAATATGGCGGACGGTGCGGCATCCACGACGAACAACAGCGTACTGCGCATTACCGACTGCTCGGCAGGAACCGACGGAAAGGCGGAAGGCAGCGTCGTGACTTCCGGTACCTCCGGAACCCGCTTGTTCCGCATCGATGCGAGCGGATGGGTGGAGGTGTACCGCATAACGCTGGACGCGTCGAACGCGACCACCACCTACGGATCGATCGCCTACCTCAGTTCGGAAGAAAACAACCGGTTCAAAGCTTTCGGCGTCACGATGAATGCCGGCAAGGCGACGAAAAAGGGCGGTGCTTTCCATGCGGACACCGGCACGAGCACCAATTATTCTCAGATCGAACTCTATCATTCGACCCTTTCGGGCGGCCGCGTGGAGACCGGCTCGACGGACACCGCGATCGAAGGCGGAAACATCTGCCTCATGGCCTATACGCGGGTCATCATCAGCGACAGTACGGTCCGTGACGGTTCGGCAGTCTACACCGGCTCGACGGCCAAACTGTATTGCAAAGGCGGCAATATCTCATCGCCGTCTCAAGCGCGGATCACGATTTCCGGCAATTCTGTAATCAGCGGCGGTACGGTTTCGGGTCCGAACTGGAGCGCCGGCGGAAACCTCAGCGTTCAGGGATATCTGACGATCACCGGAAACGTGACGATCGAGAACGGCTCGGGACAGAGTGACGGCGGAAATCTTTATATGACCGGTTCTCAGGCGAAGAACATCACCGGCGCCACGTTCAGCGGCGGTACGGCTTCGGCGGGCGGCAGCATCACGTTTGACAGCAGTACGAAAGCGGTATTGACGAACTGTACGATCCAGAACGGCGAGGCAAAAACGTACGGCGGGAACATTCAGGTCAAGGGTGACGGCACCAGCAAATGCAATATTACGCTCACGAACACCAAAGTGGACGGCGGCTTCGTCAATCCTGCTTCCAGCAATACGAATTCTCTGTACGGCGGTAACATTTCGATCAGAGGCTCGGCGGAACACGCCGTGCTCATCAACGGAACGAGTGAGATCATTAACGGAAAGGTCAAGAACGGAACAAGCGGATCTTCTTACGGCGGCAACATCGGCATCCTGAAAGGGACGGTCACGATCAAGGGCAGCACCAAGGTCCAGAACGGTTGGATCCAGAGCAGTAACGGATTCAACATCTGCGCATACGGCGGTGCGGTCGTCATTGATGAAAACGCATGCATTCCGGAAACGAAAGTCAAGTATAACGGAACGACGACAAAAGGAAACAGCATTTCCACAAATGCAAGCGGCAGCACGATCACGGTGGACGGAGGAACGATCGCCTATGTCCAGTGTGTTGCCAAGGACTCTACGGTCACCGTCACGGGCGGATACGTCGGCGGCGTGTCCAACCATAACGGAGCGGTCGTCATTGAAGGCGGCACCCTTCTGACGGTAACGGGCACCGGCAATACGGATACCACCGGTACGCAGACCAACTCGATGAGCATCTCCGGCGGGTACATCAAGGACCTGAAGAGGGACGCCAAGAACGGTACTTACTACGGAACGCTTACGATCTCGGGCGGCAGCTTCACCACGATTCCGGCAGCAGCGGCATATACGCTGGAAGACGGATATCATTTTGCCAGGTATGAGAAGACGGTCACCTATACGGATACTGCGAATGCAACCGGTTCCTTCACCACGACGAAGACCGCGGTGCAGACGGATCATCATCATGCGGTCTCCGTCAATGCGGAGGTCCATCCGGACGGAACGACGGAAGACGTATACTTCATTCCGTGGACGGAGACGGACAAGCTTCCGGACTTCCCCGGTGATTACTATCTGGCGACAGACGTCGCAGTATCGGCACAGTACAATCCGGCAGGTAACGTGAATCTCTGCCTGAACGGGCACACGATCAGCCATTCCGATGCCACGAAGCGACCGGTCATGATGCAGAAGACGTCGACATTGAGTGTCTGCGACTGCGGCACGACCGGTACGATCCGGGGCAGCACGGTCGGAGCCGGCACTGCCGGTACGGTCGGCGTGTCCGGACAGACTGCGGGTGCGATCCCGGTCTTCAATCTGTACAGCGGTACGCTGACCGGCGGTGCGCTGAATGCGACCGGCAGTGAAGACGGCGGCGGTATCTTCGGCATCAACAAGGGCGGCATCGTCAATATCTACGGCGGTACCGTAAGCGCCGGCAGCACACAAGGTCAGGGCGGCATCGCGATCATCCGGACCGGCACGCCGACCGGCGGAAGCCCGACCCCGGGCGAACTCCACGTCTACGGCGGCACGATCTCCGGCGGAACCGCGGACGGCAAGGGTCAGGCCATTGCCGCAGTCGGCGGCATCTTGGAGATCGCCGGCGGCGAGATCACCGGATCGACGGGTGATACGATCTGGATCGGCGAAAATGCAGCGGGTGTGTCGATCACCGGTGGCAAGATCGGAAGCGGCAGCATCGTTTCGGATGCATTGACCGGATTCATCAGCGGCGACGCCTGCTTCACGGTGAAGCCGGACGACACCTACGCCGCGCCCTCGTACGGATTCTTTGCGGGTTCCGGCGTGACGGGGTATGATTACAAAGCGGAGCGCATGTGGCTTGTCGAAGCCACGAGCGTATTGGCGGACGGTTCGGCAGTCGATGTCGGCGGCGCAGTCGCGGGCGGCGGTCTCTACCGCGCCGGTGCGAGCATTACTCTGACGGCGTACGATCCTTCTCAGGAAGCGACTCCGGCCTATGAATTCCTTCGCTGGGAAGATGAGAGCGGCACGGAGCTCGGGACCTCGACGGAATTGACGCTTACGGTCGGCGCGGCCGACGCCGTGTACTTCGCGGTTTATCAGCGCGCCTCCTCTGCAGCGGTGGTGACGATCACGGTCAATGCGGATCAGTATACGTACAAGATCGGCACGGGAGAAGCGGTCGAAGGCACGGCGACGTTCACGGCGAACGTCGGCGACGAAGTGACGCTGACCTATACGAACGCTTTGAAGACGATCAACGGCTGGCTGAACTGCTCCGGCAAGCTGGTCAGCAGGGAAGCCACCTATACGTTCATTGCGAATTCGAGTACGACCTATACCGCGGAAGCGGGTGGGTACGGTTCGGCAGTCGTGATTTTCTACGGCGCGAACTATCAGGTCATCCGCTCCATGGCGGTTGTGGATCTCGTCAACCTGCCCGACGTTCCGGTCGTGATCGGCAAGACGAACGGCCGCTGGATGTTCAACAATGAGCGAGTCACCTCGGTCGACGTCCTGAGGGCGGCGGGAGAGACGATGACGACGGTGGAAGTAAAAGCGGCGTACGACGCGGCGGCGGACACCTATGGAGTCACCGTGAGCGGCCGCATCGAAGGAAGCAGCGGCCTGCCGTCTGCATGGACGGAACTTGCGGAAGCAAGCTTCACGGCGGAACGGAAGACCCTGGGCACGGTGACTGAGATCACCGCAAAGACCGTCTCCGGAAAGGCCTTCCTGTATTTCGCGGACGAAAACGGCGAGATCCTTTCGAGGAGTGCTTCGACGAACATCCGCTACATGGAAGACACGCTGATTTACGCGGTGTACGGCAATGAAAGCGCAGCGGCAGCGGCTCCGACGGTGAAGATCATCGTCGCGAGAAACGACGGTTCCTCGGTCTACTTCGAAGCGCTCCGCAGCATTCCGGAAGGCTATACGCTGATCGAGCAGGGCCTGCTCTTTACGACGGACGATTACCTCGGCGGGCTGACTCCGGAAGAGGGATTGACGCCGACAAGCACGGCCTGCTTCAAGTACGTGTCGAACGGCAAGGCATTGAACGACGTCACCGGTTTACTCATCAAGAACGTGAACGTAAAGGTGTACGCAAAGGGATACATCGTCGTCAGTGACGGCCAGAACATGATCACGGTGCTTTCTCCGGAAGCCGGAGAAGCGACGGGTCGAGAGGACCTCGTTCCGGTGCAGAACGTATTCAGCAGCCTCACGGCGGCGAAGGCGAAGAAGTTCTTCTATTACTTCTATCAGCTGAGCGAAGAGGAGCAGAAAGCGTACAATGACATCGTGACCGGTCTGCTGGCCGTCTCAGACGAAATCACGCTTGCCGGTCAGGTGACGCCTGCCAGGATCCAGGAAGTGAGTCAGGCCATCCGTCTGGATCAGCCGGCGCTCTTCTGGTATGACGGCGGATTCGCCTATTCGTACGCCGGAGACTATGTCACGAAGATCTATCCGACTTATCTGACGTACGACGATCTGGCAGCGGAACGGGCGGCATTTGAAAGCATAAAGGATCTGGTGGTGTCGCAGATCTCCGCAATGACGGAAGACCAGAAAGTGCGCAACATCCATGATTCCGTGATCTCGAACGTGTCGTATGCGTTTACGACGAATTATGATCAGACGGCGCATTACGCGATGGTGAAGGGCACGGCGGTCTGCGCTGGATATGCGCGTGCCACGCAGTATCTGTTGATGGCGGCGGGGATCCCCTGCTACTATTGCGAGGGCATTGCCGATAACGGCTCCGGCACCGAGGATCACGGCTGGAACATCGTTCAGTTAAACGGATATTATTACAATATGGACGTGACCTGGGACGAGGAGAATTCTTCCGATCCGGATTCGAGACGGGCGCTTTACGACTATTTCCTTCTGACGGATGCGGAGATCGAAGTGGATCACGTTCGCGTGGAGTACGGTACGCGTCTGCCTGCCTGCACGACGGAATATCCGTTTGAGGAGGCGCTCGGATATCCGCGCGAGGTCTATCCGATCGTCGCTGAAACCGGCGTCACGACGTTCATCCGTTCATTGGACGAATACAAGGCGTTCAGAAAAGCACAGCTCGTCAGCCAGTGTCCGGGCACGGCCACGTACAGCTTTGTCACGACGATCGCCGTGTATAACGAGATCCTGGATTATAACAGTGATTCGAACCTGTATTCACAGGAGTTCAATGAAGCGGCGGCAGAGCTGAACATGGGCGCCGCGGGATACGGTTTCAGCTTTGACGCTCCGGTGAACACCACGGGTGCGGTGCTCGTTACGGCACAAGATACGCTGGTGCAGCCGTAACAAGGGAAAGGTCAGTCCTGCCAATGCAATGCGAACGCGGCGAGCAGGACGGCCGCCTTTGACAGCACGGATTCGTCTACGTCGAATTTCGGGTTGTGCTGCGGGTACGGAGAGCCCTCCGGCCGCGCGGAAAGATAGAAATGATACCCGGGTACGAGGTCTGCGTATCTGGCGAAGTCCTCGCCGATGAAGGGCACGGGGTCAAGCGGCAGGACGCCGCTTTCCGGATACGTCTTTTCGGTGATCCGGCAGAATTTCTCATAGAGCCGCCGATCGTTCTTCGTGCTCATGACGTCGATCGTCGTCCGGACTTCGACGTCCGCACCGGTCGAGACGGCGGCATCATTCAGGACAGAGAGCGCTTCTTTTCGAAGAAGCGCTTGTTCGTTCCGGTCGAACGACCGGAGGGACCCCTCGATCAAGCAGGTCTCGGGGATGATGTTGTTCCGGACGCCGCCGTGGCAAACGGTGACGGCGACGATCGCGGACGGATGGCGGAGCGCAAGCGCCCGGATCCCGGAAATGGCTTCCGCGGCGGCATACACAGGATTGATGCGGGAAGCGGAGAGACATACGTGCCCTCCGTTTCCTTTATATTCCGCCGAAAAAGCGAAAATGTTGGCGGTCGTCGCTTCCGGCGTGACGAGAACATCGCCCGGCCGGTAGTCACGGTCAATGATGCAGGCATTGTGGAAACCGAGGATCGCGTCCACTTTCGGATCCTCCAGCACGCCGGCTGCGATCATCTGTTTCGCGCCGCCGTCACCTTCTTCGTAGGGCTGGAAGATCAACTTGACGTCGCCCGGGAGTTCGGTGCGATGCCGGAACAGTAACTCGGCCGCGCCGAGGAGCGCGGCCATATGAAAATCGTGGCCGCAGGCGTGCATGTTCCCGTTTTTCGAAGCGAAAGGAAGACCGGTCTCTTCCGGGATCGGAAGGCCGTCCATGTCCGAACGGAGTGCGAGGCAAGGTCCCGGCTTCCCGCTTCGGATCATTGCCGTGACGCCGTGTCCGCCGACGTTTGTCGTGATTTCCGAGATCCCCGCTTCCCTCAAAAACCGGACGACCGTCTCCTCGGTCACGGGGGTCTCCATCTTAAGCTCCGGACACGCATGCAGCGTTCTCCGATATCCGACCAGTTTTTCCTGCAATGCTTCGCCTTCCCGGCGAAGTTCTTTTTCATTCAAAGCCATTTTCATACCCCGTGTATGCAGCATCATCTGCCCTCATTATAAACGAAAAGCGAAAGAAAAGAAAGACTGATCGTGC
>JAEEIV010000038.1 GCA_016281555.1 Lachnospiraceae bacterium
GCATTGACAGGCGGCAGTGTTCATTCCGACCGCCGGATCGCAATGAATGTGGATCATGTCCGGTGAAGGATGCTGCTTGACGAGCGTGAGACCGGTCAGATCCAGACCGTTCCACTCTTTCGTGTCAATGTCCAGCGTCCCGCCCGTGATCACCAGCGTTCCAATGAGTTTCAGATGGCCGCCCTTCCCGATCGAAATGTGGTCGTAATTCATGTTCGGAAGCGTCGCGGTCCCGATGTTCATCACGACGTTCGTATAAATGTTCACTTCACGGTCGATCACGGACCGATGATACTCTCCGCTTGTAAAAATGGACTGAAGGACCGCGATCTCCTTCTGCTGCCGGGACTCATACGTGTCCGCCGGTCCGAGGACCTCGAGCGTACACACGCCGTCCACCGTACTGCACGAAAAGATCGGCTCAAACATCGAATGGCTCCATTCGTCCTGGGACGGGTTCATTTCGGCCGCCGCGGGAAAAGCGACGTTCTCTGCCGGCGTACCGACGATCCGAACGAGTTCGGCAACACCGCGCCGCGGGAAGAATTCGATTTCCTTCGCGCTCTCGCCTTCCCGCGGATTCGTATCCGGCTGAATGCTTTTCGCTTCGTTCAAGTCGACGGAAACGTTTGAAAGATCCACCCGCGACGCATGCAGGACCGTCACCCTCGAGGCGTATTCCGACGGATCCGATTCGTTGAGATCCACCTTGCCGGTCAGCGTCACCGCGTGACCGTTCATCTCCAATTCGACGTTCTCCCACAAAACGGGACTGTCCGTCGGGAGAGCCAGGTCGTCTGCAACCATGATCCGGACCGGACCGTGCTCCTCTTCGCTTTCTTCCAGAAGGAATTCAAGCACACTCTCGATCTCCGCCGCGTTCGAGCAGACCCATTCACCGCTTTCCCGGTCAAAATTCGGGTGCGCTTCGTACGGATCCGTTTCCGGCGGGTTTGGGTCATCCGGGTCATGATGCCCCGGATCGGCTCCCTCGCCCGGATGCTCCGGGTCCCATTCAAGCCCCCGCGGGAGCTGCACCAGCACGTCCGGTTCCGCCTGATAACGCTGATACACTTCATTCACGGCGTCCCACGCGCGGCGCATAATGTCGTACACATCCCGATCTTCCCCGACGTTCGCTTCGATCATCGTGATCTCCGCTTTTTCCTTGGACGGATCCAGATGGAAATCGTCAATGGACACCTGGAGGATGTCCATCACCGCATTGAACACGTCTTCGTCGACGAGGTTCGTATGATCCTTGATGTTCTCCGCCTCCGGGTTCTTGGCCTCGAACGAGAACACTTCCCCGTTGTCCGAAAGATACAGGACGAATTCCGAACAGAACCGGACGAGCAGGGAGTACCCGTAAGTTTCCGGAACGCCCTCCGTGGGCAGGTTTTCTTCTCCCGTACGGTCCTGCCCGGACGTGCCTTTCGGATCGTTGGAGGCGCCGCCGCAACCGGCCAGCGCCGCCATGATGAACAGCGCCAAAACGAACACGGCAATGATTCTTTTATGATATCCTGATTTCAATCGTCATTTTCCTTTCCGCGATACTGCTTTTTAACCAAAAGATCGTATGGCCCGTTCTCCCCGCGTTAAGGCACTTCCGGGAGCAGAACGTCCCCGTTGTCTTCTATGACAATGTCCGTATTCTCCGGGGCAGACTCCGTCTCCGGGGGCTTGGCATCTGCACTTGGTTCCGCAACAGCAGAAGCATCCTCTTTGGTTTCTTTATGGGTTGCCTGATCGGGTGCGGAAGGCTCTGTCTGCCCCTCCCGGGATGCGCTCTCGGACTCGTTTGAACCCGTATCCGAATGGATCGCCGAGGCAGAAGCAGATTCCTCGGGTGCTGATGTCTTCGCTGTTTCGTCGCTCTCCCTGTTTCTTAACCAAAAAAAGACGGACAGGCAGCATACCACCAGGGCAAGACACACGATCCAGACCCAAATATGTTTGCGTCTCATCGAGTTTCCTCCTTATGAGCAAGGCCGGGCGGAAACGCGGCGTCTCCGCCCTCCATGCGTTCTCTGTTGGAATCAGGGTGCCCACGGCGTATAGGTGTCACCACTTTTCGTGATGACGTCCTCATTATCGAAGGAAATCACTTCCATCTCGGGCTCTTCATACTTTTCCATATGGTACCTCCCTTTCATTGATTGCTGTCCGCTCTATAGGCCACTACGTTGGTGTAGTAATAATACAGCGCCGCAACCGCATTCTTCGCTTCAGTGCTCATCGTCTCGCTGTTCAGCACAGAACATACATACGAGAGCGCAGATACGCTGACCGTGAATTCTCCTTCGGCTGTTCCTGTGATGGCAACGGTATCTCCCAGCCAGGCAGCAGGAATGTTTGTAACCGTGATGATGTAAGAACCATCGCTTTGCTTTACTGCATCATAGGTCTTTCCGTGGAAAGAAGCTGTAGCCGACAGTTCCGCGCCGTCCGCGACCGTCAGACGCACATCCAACTCCGTTTCCGAGTCAAGGGCCAGCCGCATAAGCGCAGTATCTGCCTTGGAATTGCCCGCCGATAATGCCAACCGATGGCCGGCGACGCTTTCTTTAACAGCCTCGAAATTATACGCCGAAGCGTAGAAACGATCCATCTCCGCATAATCGGTTCCGATCGCCCAGTGGTTGGCCTCGGAAAGGA
>JAEEIV010000039.1 GCA_016281555.1 Lachnospiraceae bacterium
CTTGACTTCGCCGTCTTTCGTGGAAAGCTGATGCCCGAGCTTCGCCGCGCCGACTGGCCCTAGCTCCTCGCATGCGCCGCAGTCCACGCACTTTTCTTTTTCGACGTGGGCACGGTACGCAGAACGCGACATGTTCGGCGTATTGTATAACTGAGAGGTCCGGAGCGCATTGCAGACGCCCGGCGCACAGTTGCAGATCGCGACGATCTTCTCTTCGCCGTCAATGTTCGTGATCTGATGCACGAAGCCGTGCCGTTCCGCTCTCTCCAGGATCTCGAGCGCCTCTTCATAGGAAATGTACCGGCCCATGCCTCTGTCGACGCAGTATTCAGCCATGTCGCCGACGCCCATGCAGAACTCGCCGTTGATCTCGCCGGAGCCTTCGCCCCGCATCGTCTGCTGCTTCCGGCAGGTGCATTGCCCGACGGAGTATTTGTCGTATTTCTTCAGCCAGTGCGAGATGTGCTCGACCGAAGCCGACTGATTCTCATGCTCAATGGCCTTCTCGACCGGGATGACGTGCATGCCGACGCCCGCTCCGCCGAGCGGCACCATCGGAGTCACGTTCTCGAGAGGCATCTGCGTCATCAGATTGAAAAACGTCGCGAGATTCGGATATTTCGCGGTCAGTTCATCGTTCATCATCATGAATTCCGCACTGCCCGGAACGAAGATCGGAACGTTGTAATGCTTCCGCTTGTCCTCGCCTTCTCTCGTCATTTCCAGAACGCCGACCCAGCAGAGATGATCGATCATCTTCTGCGTTTCTTCCAACGACATGCCATTCCGTTCGGCGATGGTTTCCGCATCGTAAGGGACGCGGGTCTTTTTAAAACTCAGCAGGAACTTCGCTTCCTCCTTCGTCAGGACTTCATTGAGCGCCCAGAACTCCGGATCGTCGGTCTTCATCGTGTGCGTATACTTGATGAGATACCGATCCGTGATCATTGTTCCGAGTTTCAGGATCAGTTTTTCCTTCTCCTTGTCTTCACAGACGTACTCCGGAAGTGCAGATGCGTCGTATGCATTGAACATGCGGTTTTCCTGTTGCTTCATTCTCAAACTCCCTTCAATTCGTTTTATGATGATCGACTTCGTTTCGAAGCCATGTTTCCAATTCGTTCATTCCGTCCCCGGTTTTCGCAGAGACCGGGAAGATCCGAATGCCGGGATTCAATTTCAGGGCGCGTCTTCGGACGGCCTCCGTATCGAAATCAAAATAAGGCAGCGCGTCCGTTTTCGTTATGACGAGCGCGTCGCTCTTTTCAAACATCAGAGGATACTTTAAAGGCTTGTCGTCGCCTTCCGGAACGCTTAAGATCATGACATTTACAGCGGCGCCGGTATCGTATTCCGCCGGGCAGATCAGATTACCGACGTTTTCCAGGAAAACGAGGTCGAGGTCCGATACGTCAATTGCATCCAGCGCTTCCTTCGTCATTCCCGCATCCACGTGGCACATCCCGTCGGTATGGGCCTGGATCGCTTTCGCTCCGATCCTTTCTATGGCTTCCGCGTCCACGGTCGAGGCAATGTCTGCCTCCATGACGCCGATCTTCAGGTCTTTCATTCCCCGGATGAGTCCCGACAGCAGCGTCGTTTTTCCGGATCCAGGCGAAGACATGAGATTCACGAGAAGAACGCCATTTTCCTTCAGTTCCGCCCTGACGCGGTCGGCGTCCCGGTCATTGGAAGCGGATACGCTTTTTTTGAGTTCAATGACCTTCATCCTTTTTTCCGGATCCTTTCTCTTACGGCTGCGGCCATTTCGGCGATCCCCTCTCCCGTCTTCGAGGACAGGAAAAGGACCGGGGCAGACGGGTTCACGAGACGTACGTTTTTTACGAACGCTTCGCCGTCAAAATCAAACGCGGGACGGACGTCGGTCTTCGTGACGCCGATGAGGTCGGTGACCGTAAACATCAAAGGATATTTCAACGGCTTGTCGTCGCCTTCCGGAATGCTCAACAGCGTGAGCCTTAGGTCCTGTCCGACGTCAAATTCCGCAGGACAGACGAGATTTCCGACGTTTTCGAGGATCACGAGATCCAGCGCATGAAGAGGCATCCGATTCAGGGCCTGTAACGTCATTTCTGCGTCCATGTGACAGGATCCTCCCGTGTGGACCTGAATGGCGAAAGCCCCTGTTTTTGCGATCCTCACGGCATCCGTATCTCCGTCCGCATCCGCTTCCATGACGCCGATCCTGAACTCGCCGGACAGTTCGCCGATCAGTTTTTCAAGAAACGTCGTCTTTCCGGCCCCCGGAGAAGCCATGAGATTGATGAAATACACGTGCTCCTTCGCGGTAAGTTCCCGCACTTTCTCGGCAATGCGGTTGTTGTCCGAAAGCGCATTGCACTTCGTTTCAATGATTTCGAAGGACCGGTCACTCATCTTTGTCACGCTCCTTCTCTTTCTGCTGCAAAAGCATTCCGCCTCCGAGGAAAAGAAGCGTTAACGGAAACAGGACCGGGGCCGCCGTGCTTCTCACGATCGTGAAAGCATCCGTCAGTTTCAGAAACTCCGGATCAAAAAACGGAAACGCGATGAAAAGCAGCCCGGGAAGCAGGATGAGAAACCGGCATTTCATCCACGGTTCAAGACGGATGAACAGAACGAGGGAAGCGACGGTGACCGCCGATTTCACGATCAAGGCGATCTCCTGATACCAGTGCTCACGATAGTACTCCTGGACTTCGATAAAAGTCATATAGGCACAGACAAAAGAAAGGAAACAGATCAAAACGCCAAAGACAAAGCCTGTGACGACGATCGACTTCTTTTCGAGCCAGATCCCGAGACCGGTGAACACTGCGCCGAGGAACGGGATCCAATGGTTGATAGTGACCAGCATGAACTTCGCAAAGGGCTGAATGAAAATATGCCTCTGCAGCTCTTTCATCTCCAGGATGCAGCCGTGCACGGACGAGATCCCGACGGCAACGACAAACAAAACCGCGAGACATTTCGCAGTCCAGAGAAGAATGTTTCTTTTGTTTTGAACAACCTGATCCGGCATGCCGTTTTTCCTGAAAAGCCGATTTACACCTATATTTTATAATATAATTAATTTAACACAAGCGGCGTTAAATATCAACTGTTTTATTGACCGCTGCTCTTCTCGTCAATGCAGGCGTATTTCTCCCTTTTTTGGACGAAAAACTGCTTGACGGAGCAGGAAAACTGTGATATAAACTCTTTGTTGCGTTTTGCACCGGAACGGAGGTGAAAAAATAAATGTCTACAGTCATCGTGAAAGAAGGCGAGTCTCTGGATAACGCATTGCGTCGTTTCAAGAGGAACTGCGCGAAGGCCGGGATCCAGCAGGAGATCCGGAAGCGCGAGTGCTACGAAAAGCCGTCGGTCAAGAGAAAGAAAAAGTCCGAAGCTGCGAGAAAGCACAAATTCAATTGATCAAATAAAAAAACCGTCGCTAATCGCGGCGGTTTTTTCATGCCTGTCTTTCCCTCACAGATCGAACACGTACTCCATGAGCGGCGCATGCTGTTCCGCGCCGTACACATCCCGCTCTCCGATGTCTCCAGACGGCAGAGGCCTGACGATCGTCGCTTTCACAGCAAGCGCGTTCGGGAACCAGACGATACTCAAAACGTCTTGCTTCGGGATGCGGTATAAATCAGCGATGACCTGCTCATTGATGACGTTCGCTTCTCGGATCTTTTCATACATCGTTTTGTCCTTCAGCATTACGTCAAACGTCAGTTCATACGGGCCGGAATTCTTGGAACGGATGACGGCAGCGATCTCTCTCAACGCAATTTTCATGATCTTCCTCCCTATTCTCCCAACTTCTCAAAAGAGCATTTGAATAACGATACGGGATCGTTCGTCCTCAGCAGCGCGTAAATGCTGAACACGTAGATCGGACCGACCTTGATGTCAGACGGTGAAAACGGGAATGCCAGATTTCCTGCCGTTGCGATCCGACCCGGGTATCCGTAATGAAGCAGCGTAGATCTCGCGACCGCGCAGACCGCATTGGCGTGCTCCTGGGAATCCGCGACCGCGTCAATGACGATCCCGATCTCGTGTGTTTTCGTTTCCGTCAGGGGCTCCATCTTTCCCATAACGCCGTTCTTCCCGTAAACGATGAAATTCAGCGTATAATCGAAATCCGCTGAAAGATTCGTCGTAGTCCGCTCTTTCAAGCCGGCCAGGATCTCGTCGACCTGGCTGATGAAGATCGGATCCCGGTTTCCGGCGATCGAAACAGTACGGAATCCGGCCTGTTTCGCGCCCTCCAGCTTGACAGAAGGAACGGCTTCAGGGAAGAATTTGGAGCCTTCCACCCTCACTCTTCTGTCGCTCACCGGAGTGAACGTGCACCCGGACAGATCGAGATGGCCTCCCGGTCCCGGAAGAATGTAGGGATTGCTCTTTTCGTACAGCGTGTGCGCGGAAACCGAGACCGGCGTGCATTTTCTTTCGGGGTTTAACGGCTCCACTTCGAAATCGTTTTCATGGAGATACCCCATCATGCAGTCGGAACCGCTTCCCGGCGTCGCAGAGATCGCGGCACATTCCAGGATTTTTCCGAGATGAAGCGCCAATGCCCGGTCATAGCCCAGACGGATCGGCTCCGCTGCGAAGGCTGCAGGATCATAACACCGTCCGCAATAGACGATCTGTGCTCCCTTCCGTAACGCCTCAATGATCGGATCGACGCCCATTTGCGCGACGATATGAGTGCTGGCAATGATGTCCTCTGCATTGACTTCGGGTGCCGGACCGAGTTTTTCGATGTGGCCGGCATTCAGTTCCTGCAGAAGAAACTCTTTTTCAAACTCGGCAGAGATGACGGCCATCTTGAACGAGAGTTTCTCTTCTTTCACGATCTCCCGTACGATCTCGAGATCGCGGTTTAAATGCACGTCCGCGCCGGAGCCGCCGGCAGATCCGATCACGACCGGAATGTGCAGGTCAAACGCAGCCTTCAGGATCAGACGGAGGTCTCGTTTCACCGCAGTCGGATTCGTGAACGGGATCCCGCTTCCGAGATAATACGGCCCGGGATCCGTCGAGCCTGCGTCGCAGGCAATGAGATCCGGTTTCTGTTCGATCCCTGCAAAAAACGATGCTTCCGGAAAGCCGTAGCCCAAGATGCCCGAGGTGGAGAGAATGCGGAATTCTTTCATAAAGGTGTCCTCAGTATAGTTTTGTGTATTGGTAATCCGGATCGATGCCGAGCTGTTTCAACGCGGCGATTCTCGCCTCATCGACTTCGGATTCATGCGCCTTGTAGAGGTTTTTCCCCTTCGTATCAATGTCAACGACAAACGGTCCGAGCTCGTCGAGTTTCATATGCCAGGTCGCTTCGATGCTTCCGAGCTCTTCGAAATACTCGACTCCTTCGATCCTGATGTGATCGATCCAGAGGTTCGGACTGACGGACTGCGGGGAAACGTGCACGCAGCCTTTTTTTGCCATCATTGCCATCGTCTCTTCGCCCATCGTCGTTTTACCGATGATCATGCGAAGTCCCCAGGTTTCGACCGAACGCGCGCCCCACTTTTCAAAGCGGATGCTCGACGTCGGCATGAAGGAAACGAGTTTCCAGTCTCCTTCCGGATCTCGGATCACGATCGGACCGACGTGAATGAGAAGGTCCCGGTCTGATGCGGCCTTAGGAGAATCATGACCTTCGTCAAATACGTACCGGTGAAGTCTGGAACGGCAGGTAAACGCTTCGCCGCTGACGTAAACGACGTCGCCGACGGAAAGTGAGCGGATCTCTTCCTCACGGAAGGGTGTTTTCAGATGATAGACCGCCATCATTCCCTCCTTCCGAACCAGTCTGGA
This sequence comes from Lachnospiraceae bacterium, assembly GCA_016281555.1. Taxonomy (GTDB): domain Bacteria; phylum Bacillota; class Clostridia; order Lachnospirales; family Lachnospiraceae; genus UBA1267. The sequence continues at coordinate 5,824 of JAEEIV010000039.1, forward strand.
TCGTCCAGTTCTTCGACGAAACCGTCGCCGTGGATCCGGAACGTCCCGCGGCGTGCCACCATGCAGTTGGCGCTGATCGCGACCGCGATCCCGGCAATGTGCGTATAAGCATATTCAACGTTAACCGCGAGAACCGAGGTGTCGCCGCCGATCCCCATGATGCCGACGCCGAGACTGTTCAGCGCCGCATAGAGATCTTCTTCTATTTTTCTGAATTCAGGCGAAGGATGATGAGAGCCGACCGTTCTGAGGCAGGCCGCCTCTTTCGCTAGATCCGCGGCAATGTTTGCCGTGCCGCCGATGCCGATCCCAAGCACGTTCGGCGGACAGATCCCGCCGGATCTGGTCGCTTCTACGAATGAGTCGATGACGAACTTTTCAATCCCTTTCACGCCGTCCGCAAAAGCAACGACGCGGTGCCGCGTTCCGCCGAAGCATTCGCTGCCGCCGCCCTTGGCGACGTACGTTACCGTCAAAGAATCGCCGGGAACGAATTTATACGTAAAGCCCGGCACGTTTTCTCCGACGTTGTCTCCGGGATCGAAGCCAGTGAGCGGATGCTTCATCGTCGCGCGGATGTAGCCTTCTTTCGTGGCGCGGCGGACGGCAGATCTTGCCGCCTCTTCGAGCGCCATGAACCCGCCTTCCAGAACACAGTCATTGCCGACCTGGAAGAAAAAGATCGGCCAGCCCGTATCTGCGCAGGCGGGATTCTCCTTCTTCGCGGACTCCAGGATGCTTTCGTAGGTCTTCGTAAGTCCTTCCTTCGCCGCCGGATGGCTCTCCTTTCGGATCGCCTCTTCAAATGCACTGAGAACGTCCGGCGCGATCACGGTCGAACCCTTCTTGATCGCGTCGAAGATCACGTCTTCGTATAATTCCTTCGGAATCAAATCATCCTCCCGATCTTAAACGGATCATTGCGTCAGCGCTGCACTCTGCCGGAACCGTCTCCTCCGGCAAGCGCAAGCACTTCCTGAACGGAGACCATATTGAAGTCAAACTCGATCGAATGCTTGAGGTAGGAGGCCGCAACGGCGAATTCGATCGTTTTCTGCGGATCAAAGCCCTGAAGCACCGAATAGATCAGACCGCCGCCGAAGGAATCGCCCCCGCCGACGCGGTCGACGATGTGCACGGCATACTGCTTGGAGAAATAATAGTTTTCTCCGTCGAACAGCATGCCTGCCCAGAGGTTGTCCGATGCGGAAAGCGAAGTTCTGAGCGTGATCGCCACTTTCTGGAAGCCGAACCGGTCCTTCAGCTGTTTCGCGACGCTCCGGTACGCATCCTTGTCAAGCTTTCCTGCCGTCAGGTCGGTGTGCTCCGCCTTGATGCCGAACACGTCGGAAGCGTCTTCTTCATTGGCGATGCATACGTCGACGTATTTCATAAGCTTGGACATGACCTCTCCGGCCTTTTCTCTCGACCAGAGATTCTTCCGGTAGTTCAGATCGCAGCTGACCGTGAGTCCGAGTTCCTTCGCGGTTTTCAAAGCGTCTTCGCAGATGTCGACGAGACCGTCGGACAATGCAGGCGTGATGCCGGTAAAGTGGAACCAGTCTGCGCCTTCAAAGATCTTCTTCCAGTCAAAATCGGCTCTGTTTGCCTCGCTGATCGCGGAATGCTTCCGGTCATAGATGACCTTCGATGCACGCTGGGAAGCGCCCTTTTCGCAAAAATAAATGCCGAGACGGTCTCCGCCCCGCACGATGTCCTTCGTGTCGACACCCCATTGCCGTAAGGTGTTCACGGCACATTGACCGATCAGCGATTCCGGCACCTTCGTGACGTAGGATGCATCGATCCCGTAATTGGCCAGCGATACGGCGACGTTGGCCTCGCCTCCGGCATAACTGGCTTCAAATTTATTGGCCTGCACGAACCGGAGATATCCTTCCGGATTCAGGCGCATCATGATTTCACCGAAACATACGACCCGCATTATTCCATTCCTCCCTCTTCGATCCCGCCTTGCGGCATCTTTCTTCTGACAGTTTCATTATATCACGCTTTTTCAAAAAATCGAGTTCGGAATTACGGAATTGCCGTTTTTTAGAAAAAAGAGCAATTTTCTCCTTCTTTTTCACAAAAGCGTATAAAAAGCTGCCGCATCCACGAGAATGCGGCAGCCTTGATTTCATTCTTTGAGATTACTGCTCCTGAGACTGTTCCGGAATCTGTTCTTCTTTTTTCTCTTCCTGAATCTCAGACGCGGGCTGATTCTTCTTCAGTCCTGTGATCAGGTTCACAATGATGCCGAGGATCAAAGCGCAGGCGACGGTGGTCAGCGTAATTGCTTTGTCGCCGAACGGAATCGAAACGGACAGCCCGCCGACACCGGCAATGAGGATCACGGAAGCCGTGAAGAGGTTCCGGTTGTCGTTCAAGTCGACCGGCTGAAGCATCTTCAGACCGGAGACTGCGATGAAGCCGTACAGCGTGAAGCAGACGCCGCCCATGACGCAGCTCGGGATTGTCGCAAGCGCGGTCACGAACGGTCCGAAGAAAGAGGCGACGATCGCAAGGATCGCAGTGCAAAGGATCGTCACGACGGAAGCATTCTTCGTGATGGCCACGCAGGCGATCGATTCACCGTACGTCGTATTCGGGCAGCCGCCGAAGAACGCGCCCGCGATGGAGCCGACGCCGTCGCCGAGCAAAGTGCGATGCAGACCCGGATCTTTGGTCAGGTCTTTATCAATGATGGAAGAAAGGTTCTTATGGTCGGCCAGATGTTCCGCGAAGACCACGAACGCGACCGGGATGTAGGCAACAGCAACCGTGGCCACATAGGTGGCGTTGAATCCTTCTTCACCGAAGCCTTTGAAAGCTTCGAGGAACGCGAAATCCGGGATCCATTTAATGTTTTCAAACAGAGAAAAATTAATGACTTTCAGTGCGTCGTTATTCGTCGCATTGCCGATGACCGTAAAGATCGCGGCTACGGCATAACCGGCAGCAATGCCGATGACGAAAGGAACGAGTTTTGCCATCTTCTTTCCGTAAACGGAGCAGATGATGACGACGAACAGTGTGACTAGGCCGCAAAGGAGTGCAATGTACGGCGAGCAAATGGGCTGATTATCAACGAGAACGCTGCCCTTCACAAGATCACCGACCGCATTTCCGGCAAGCGCAAGTCCGATGATGGCGACCGTCGGTCCGATGACGACTGCGGGCATCAGTTTGTCGATCCATTTGACGCCGGCGAACTTCACAACGATCGCGATGATCACGTAGACGAGGCCGGCAAATGCCGCGCCGATCAGAAGTCCCGCATAGCCGACGGAAATGCTGGCCGCACCTGCGAATGCTGCAAACATGGAACCAAGGAAGCCGAAAGACGACCCCAGGAATACCGGACTCTTGAACTTAGTAAAGATGAGGTACACGAGCGTGCCGACGCCTGCGCCGAACAGTGCCGCCGACTGACTCATGCCGTTTCCGACAGTCGCC
>JAEEIV010000040.1 GCA_016281555.1 Lachnospiraceae bacterium
AGCTTTGCGCCGCAGGGGATGAAGGTCGTCGTCATGATCGTCATCCGGCGGTCGCGTTCGTTTTCAATGGTCCGGGAAGCCATGATGCCGGGAACACCGCAGCCGGTGCCGACGAGCATCGGGATAAAGGACTTGCCGGAAAGACCGAATTTACGGAAGATCCGGTCAAGCACGAAGGCGATACGGGCCATGTAGCCGCAGCCTTCCAGGATCGCGAGCAGCAGGAAAAGGACCAGCATCTGCGGGACGAAACCGAGGACCGCGCCGACGCCGGCGACGATGCCGTTCTGAATGAGGCCGTAGAGCCATTCGGGCACCCGGTAGCTGCCGTCTTCATTTAATAAAAGCTTATCGAGAAGGGCAGGAATGCTCGGCACGAAAACGCCGTATTCCGCCGGATCCGGCGCGCCGTAGGAGGACTTGTATTCCGTGTCGAGGAAGTTTGCGACGGCATCTTCAATGTCCTCGTAAGACGCCTCTTCCTCGCTGATCTCCAGGGTTTCCTCATCCTCGAGTTCATACTTTAAGGTTGCATCCTTCGGCACTGCCGCAAGCAGTTCTTCCAGTTTGGCTTTCGCTGCGGCTTCATCGAAGTCTTCTGACCCGGTGTCGAAGAGATCCGCATCGCCTTCCTCGCCGTATTCATCCGCGAGCGCGGCAATGATCGCATCGGCGTCGCCGTATTTTTCTTCGGCGTCCGCCGCCTGCTTGCTGCCGATCCAGAAGAGATGCCAGCCGTCGCCGAACACGCCGTCGTTCATCCAGTCGGTCGCCTTGGTGCCGGGGGCGCCGGGCGCCATCGCGAGGAAGTAAACGAGGAACATGACGAGAGCGAAGATCGGAAGACCGAGCCAGCGGTTCGTGACGACGCGGTCGATCTTGTCGGATATGGACGTCTTCTTCTCGTCTTTTTTCTTCAGGCAGGATTTGATGACCGAGCCGACGTAGATGTAGCGCTCGTTCGTGATGATGGATTCCGCATCGTCGTCCAGTTCCGCCTCGGCGGCCTGAATGTCCGCCTCGATGTGCGCCATCGTGTCTTCCGGAATGTTCAGATCCTCGAGGACCTTCTCGTCCCGTTCAAAGACCTTGACCGCGTACCAGCGCTGCTGTTCCTCGGGCAGTTCGTGCACGATCGCTTCTTCAATGTGTGCCAATGCGTGCTCCACGGGACCTGAGAACTTGTGCTGCGGGATCGTCTTTCCGGACTTCGCCGCATTGACGGCTTCCTCAGCCGCTTCCGGAACGCCCGTCCCTTTTAATGCAGAGATCTCCACGACCGGGCAGCCGAACTGTCTTGACAATTCTTTCGTATTGATCTTGTCGCCGTTTTTGTTCACGACGTCGATCATGTTGACGGCAATGACCACGGGAATGCCGATCTCGGTCAGCTGCGTGGTCAGATAGAGGTTCCGCTCCAGGTTCGTGCCGTCGACAATGTTTAAGATCGCGTCCGGACGCTCGCCGATGAGGTAGTTCCGGGCCACGACTTCCTCCAGCGTGTAGGGCGAGAGAGAGTAGATGCCCGGCAGGTCGGTGACCGTGACGTCATCGAACTTTTTCAGTTTTCCTTCTTTCTTTTCGACCGTGACGCCCGGCCAGTTGCCGACGAACTGGTTCGAGCCGGTAAGGGCATTGAACAATGTGGTTTTTCCGCTGTTCGGGTTGCCCGCAAGTGCGATACGAATACCCATAAGATTCTCCTTTGAAATTCGATTTATAGTTAGCCAATGCTAACGGAGGCGCGTAAAAAAACGCCCGTTTATTCCACTTCGATCATTTCCGCATCCGCTTTCCTGATGGACAGTTCATAGCCGCGCACCGTGACTTCGATCGGATCGCCGAGCGGAGCCACTTTCCGGACGTAGATCTCCACTTTTCTCGTCACGCCCATGTCCATGATGCGGCGTTTGACGGCGCCTTCTCCGTGCAGTTTCACGACGCGCACCGTTTCGCCGATTTTCACATCCCTCAAGGTTTTCATACAGTTTCCTCCTTCAAGAATTCTCCGGTCAGATCATGATTTTCTCTGCCATTTTTCCGTCAAGCGCCACTCTGGTGTCCCGGATCCGGACGATGACGTTTCCGTTCAGGGTGTTCACGATCGTGACGGGAGTCCCCGGCACGAAACCGAGATTCTCCAGGTGCTTTTTGACTTCCGGCGTTCCGCCGACTCTCATGACGAGATTTTCTTCACCGATACTTGCAAAGGGCAAGGGCATCATGATTCTCCCTCCTTCTGTTAGCGTTTGCTAACTGCTAATCGCATTATAGTTAGCGGCGGCTAATTTGTCAAGAGTTTTTTCCGTCTTTTTTGAGGATCACGGTGTGCTGCGCCTTCGATTTTTTCTTGACCGTACCGCGATTATCAGTTATAATGTAGAAAAAGTATGGCGAGAGCCATCATATCTTTAGGAGGGAGTATGAAAGAATCATTGAAAAAATACTTCGCGGAATGCCTCGGCACGTTCGTCCTGGTATTCTTTGCCTGCGGTACGGCAGCGGTTCTCGGCTGCAAGACGAACAGCTTTGATGCTGCGTATATCATGACGGCTCTGGCCTTCGGTCTCGTGATCGTCGCCATGGCATACTCGATCGGAAACATTTCCGGCTGCCACATTAATCCGGCGGTATCGCTGGCGATGCTGATCTCCGGAAAACTGTCTGTCAAGGATTTCATCGGCTACGTCGTGGCGCAGTTCGCCGGCGCGACGGCCGGCGCGGCGCTTCTCATTCCGTTCTCGGGCGGAAAGGGCTTCGGCGCGAACGGTCTGTTCAACGGAGACATCATTCTTTCCCTGATCATTGAAGTGATCCTGACCTTCATTTTCGTCTATGTGATCCTCGGCGTGACCTCGAAGAAAGAGCACAGCGCGGTGGCCGGCCTGGTCATTGGCCTGACGCTGACGCTCGTTCACATCTTCGGCATCTATTTCACCGGCACGTCCGTGAACCCGGCGAGATCCTTCGGCCCGGCGCTCTTTACGGGCGGCGAAGCGCTGTCGAACGTCTGGGTATTCATCGTGGCGCCTCTTGCGGGCGGCGCATTGGCGGCGGTCGTTTTCAAACTGCTGCACGGCGAAAAGGCGAAGTAATACTGTTTTATTAAGGAAAGGCTGCGGTGATGCTTGCATTGCGCGGCCTTTCGCCTTTATGCGGAAAGGAGGCCGGAATGCGCGAATCCGGTGAAATGTATCTGGAAACCATTTTGGTGCTTTCCAAAAAGGGAACTGACGTGCATTCGGTGGACGTCAGCGAAGAGATGGGCTATTCGAAACCTTCCGTCAGCCGCGCCGTCGGCATTCTGAAAGGGAAGGGCCTGATCACTGTGGATCCGAACGGGGTCATCCGACTGACGAAAGAAGGACGGGCGAAGGCGGAAGCAATTTACGAACGGCACACGGTGCTGACCGAGGCACTGATGATGATCGGCGTGGATGAGGAATCGGCTTCGGAAGACGCGTGCAAGATGGAGCATTACATCAGCGAGCGTTCCTTTGAGGCCATTAAAAATCACGTGACGCAGTATCGCGGCCGCAATACGCAGCCGTGAAGGAAGGAGTGACAAACATGAGTTCAAATATCGGTTTGGAAGAATGGGTCTCGGACTGGTTTTCCGGGGTCCCATCGAACGTGGCGGTACCGATCGTCATCGGCATCATCGCGACGCTGTTCCTTTGCAGCGTGATCGCGATCATCTACGGCGTGCTGCATCTCATTGCGACGTGGAGAATGTTCAAGGCAGGAGGAGAGGGCGGATGGAAGAGCCTGATCCCGTTCCTGAATCAGTATACGCTGGACAAGCTGACCTGGTCGAAACGGATTTTCTGGGTGAGCCTCATCCTGGCCGTCAGCGGAGTCCTGCTGTTCTGCATCGGCACCGGAGTGCTCCTTGTTCCGATCATCCGTGAGTCAGGACACTTTGTGATCGGCGACACACCGGGCGAGGTCTATAAGACATTGCAGCGCATCTTCACGGGTGTCCCTGCGTGGCAGATCATCGTCGGCGGGATCATCGTCCTGATCGGTGAATTGATCATGCTTGCGCTTTGCGTGATCCGGATCATTTCCTATTATCATGTTTCGAAGGCGTACAATCACGGCGTCGGCTATTTCTTCGGACTGTTACTGTTCCCGGCCATCTTCTGGCTGATCATCGGCTTCGACGGCAACCTGAAGTATTGCGGCAATGCAGCCGCGCGGAAGGGCATTCAGGAACCGGCTCCTCAGCCGGCACCCGCGCCCGCACCTGCACCGTATACGCCGTACGTACCGTATACTCCTGCACCGGCGCCCTATACACCGCCGGTCGCACCGGAGACTCCCGCAGTTCCCGAAACACCTGCAATGCCTGAGGCTTCTGCAGTCCCTGAAGCACCGGTAGTTCCGGAAACGCCTGTCGTCCCTGAAGCACCGGTAGTTCCGGAAACGCCTGTCGTCCCTGAAGCACCCGTGATTCCTGAAACGCCTGTTGTTCCTGAAGCGCCGGTGATCCCGGAGACGCCTGTCGTTCCCGAAGCACCCGTGGTACCGGAGGCGCCCGCAGTTCCGGAAGAGCCCGTGAACAAGTTCCCGGAAGCCTGATCGGGAACTGTCAAAAAGAAAATTGACAGAGTGCCTGCCGTCCGGCAGGCACTCGTCGTCATTTTCGGGAGAGAATGCGCCGCTCGGGCCGGAGAAAGAAATGGCGGAAAGCCGGTAAAAACAAGGATTTCCGGCGGGGAGGAGAGGGCGTTGCCGGGGTTTGAAAAAATGGGGAAAAAATTGTGAAAAAATTTTTGAAAAAAGTGCTTGACAAATGAAAACACCTTTGATAGAATACCCCTTGCGCGCCGCAAAAAGGACCTGTTCCTGACGCGCATCTGGACCTTGATAATTGAATAGTATAACCAACCCTGAAGATTCTTTAAAGAAAATTCAGCGAACTGTTTTGATCCTAAGGCATCCTCCGCGCGAGGCGCGGCAATCCTTAGGATAAGAGACGGTTCCCAAACACAGTAATTTAAAGGTTAAGAGCCAAGCGCTTGAGACCTGGAGATTAAACTTTTTATTGAGAGTTTGATCCTGGCTCAGGATGAACGCTGGCGGCGTGCTTAACACATGCAAGTCGAACGG
>JAEEIV010000041.1 GCA_016281555.1 Lachnospiraceae bacterium
CTCCATCATCGTGTTTGCATCATCGACACTGGCATGCGTGTGCGTCGCGGTGAACATGATGTTATCAACCGGAACGCCGGTTTCGGCGCTCATGAGTTTTTTCATGTTCTCGATATGTCCCCGGTTGCAGCGGATCACGTCAAACGTGACGAGAAGGACCGACTGATCCTCTTCGTCCGTTACGGCGATGCAAGACAGGGTAATATAGGTCTGAACGTCAGTGCTCATCCGCTTTGAGGTATTGCCGTAGCCGGCAAGCGGTACGGATTCCCTGGGCGTGATATTCACCCGGGAAAAACCGGCGCGGAAGGTCCCTTTTTCAGGGACGGGATCCGTCGGGGCTTCGGTAGGGGCAGCACTCGTCGGGGCCGGATCGGAAGAAACGGTACTGACACCCGGCTGTACCGTACAGGAAGAAGCGAGGAGACAAAAGGCCGTCACGGCCGCCGTAACAGATAAAAACAGGTTCTTTTTCATCTCTTAGCCCCCTCACTCACGCACCGAAACTTCACCTTCGATCTCGCCGCCCTCGATCATCACGATCGTTTCAGGCGCTGAAGAGATCGCGTCTCCGCCTTTCTTGGCCTTTCCGCCGGAAATCTTTCCGCCGGTGATCATCATGGTAGCTTTGTCCGTGTTATAGATATTTCCGCCGTATCCGTCATAAGCTTCTCCGTTTAAGATTTCGCCTCCGGCAATGAGAAGTGTACCGATATTGTAGATGTTTCCGCCCTCCTTGGAAGAGGCGCCTTCAATGATCCCGCCGTAAATCGATGCATTGCCGCGGTTTAACAGCGCCCCGCCGCCTCTCCAGCCGGACAATCCGTGCTCACTTTCGAATGCGGGGTAATACTCGCCTCTGCCGCCGATGATATGTCCGCCGTACATGTTGAATGAAGCACCCGCCGTCGTAGCCACGCCGTTGCAGCCGCTGTTGTAGGTATTATGAAAGTCTGAGAAATCCCAGGTTCCGCCGTAAAAATTCACTTCTCCGTAACGGGCCCAGACGCCGCCGACTTTCTGCGCCGACTTGGTCTGTCCTTCAAACAGGCAAAGCCCGTCCCCGTCGCAGTCGCAGACGGTCAGGGCGGAATTCTGATTGAACGTGCAGAACCGAACGCCTTCCAGATGGACCGTATGGCCGTTCAGGCAAATCGTTATGTCGGCGGATTCCGGCAGATTGTAATCCGCAGTCAGCGTAACGTCGGTATCGAGATAATAGCAGCCGGACTGAGAAGGAAGCTTCGAGGAATCACTCCATGCTTCAAACGCAACGTCCTCCTCAGATTCGGAGCCGAAAAGATCATGAAGATGCGTCAGTACCTGATGCAAAGTGATGAACGCAAAGACCGGTTTCCCGTCCGGGTCTTCGATCACGGTCACCCGGTCTCTTTGAGAAAACTCCGTCACCGGCTTTCCGACCTCACCGGCGGATTCCGACGCACTCAAAACCGGACAAACCGAAATGTCCAGTTCGTATTTCATGGCATTGAATCCGCTGTCGGACCAAAGCGTTAAAACTCCGTCCTTCGGCGCGTCTTTTACGAACCATTTCACGCAGATATCCCGGAAGCCGGCTTCCGCAAGGTCTACTGCATCCGTGATCTGACCATCCGGTTCCGTCTTCAGCACCATATACGGATCCTGATCCAGTTTGTTTAAGAGGATTCGGTCCGTCACATAAAGCCGGACCGCTCCAGACGGGCCGATATAGTCGATCTCAGCCTTCCCGTTCTTGAACGGACGGCCGGATTTTCCGGTATCCGCAGCGATCATCGTGACGTCATCGAGATTCCAATAAAGCTGATACGCCGAATAGTCCGGACCCGGCTTCTCGGTCGGAGCCTCGGTCGGGGCTTCGGTCGGAGCGGCCGTCGGTGAAGCCGTCGGAGCAGGTTCCGTTGCCTTCGGTTCGGTGCATCCGGCCAGGAGGCCCGTCAATGCCAGAACGAAAAGCAGAATCAGTCCGAAGCGGATCTTCCTTGCTTTTGCGAGTGATTCCGTTTTACCCATGTTAGCCACGTCTTTCACTTTCTTCTTATTTCGAACTGCCGGGATTTTCTCCAGGCAAAGCCGGAAGTCGGTCCGCACGGATCTTGTGGGTCCATTCCGGCCCGGGTAATCCCGAAAGAACTGATAGCAGAATTCCGGCCGCAGAAAGGCCGGAATTCTCTTTCGGAGCATGAGCGCTTATTTATCTCTCCAGATAATGCGTCCCTTTGTCAGATCGTACGGCGACATTTCCAGCGTCACACGATCGCCCGGAAGGATCCGGATGTAGTTCATCCGAAGCTTTCCGGAAATGGTTGCCAGAATCTCATGGCCGTTTTCGAGCTTCACGCGAAACATCGCGTTCGGCAGTTTCTCCGAAACGGTCCCTTCCAGTTCAATGACATCCGCTTTCGACATGCATTCCTCCTTGTTAAACTTCCCGACCGTCCCGGTACAGGGTCAAGATCTCCGGCTCTCCTTCAGTGATCAGAACCGTATTCTCATAATGCGCACATTTCTTTCCGTCTTTCGTGACGGTGGTCCATCCGTCGTCCAGAATCTCGATCCGCCAGGTTCCGGCACTGATCATCGGCTCGATGGCGAGCGTCATGCCGGGGCGGAGCAGGATCCCTTTCCCGCGGCCGAAGGGCTTGAAATTCGGCACTTCGGGGTCTTCGTGCAGATGCGTTCCGATCCCGTGTCCGACCATGTCCCGAACGACGCCGAAGCCGAAGGACTCGGCATACTGCTGGATCGCGAGCGAAATGTCATACAAATGGCAACCCGCCTTCGCGTACCGCATTCCCTCAAAGAAGGACTGTTTGGTGACTTCCACGAGTTTCCGGTCTTCTTCGGAACAAGTCCCGACCAGATGGGTCCGCGCCGCATCGGAATGATAGCCTTCGTAAATCATGCCCATGTCGA
>JAEEIV010000042.1 GCA_016281555.1 Lachnospiraceae bacterium
GGTGATCGTCGGTGTGCTTTCGGCGGTGGCCACGGTCCTCTTTTTGCTGGATTTCCCGGTCCCGTTTGCGCCGGTCTTCTATAAAATGGACTTCGGCGACCTGCCCGCCCTCCTCGGCGCCTTCTCGCTCGGCCCGGTCGCAGGCGTCGTGATCGAATTCGTCAAAGTGCTTCTGAAACTCGTCATCAAAGGCACTTCGACCGCGTTCGTCGGCGACTTCGCGAACTTCGTCACAAGCTGCAGTCTCGTATTGCCGGCGGCGATCATCTATCACTTCCGAAAAACCCGAAAGACTGCCCTCATTGCCTGCATCGTCGGCACGGTCGTCATCACCGTCTTCGGCACGGCATTGAACGCGTTCTACCTGCTGCCGGCCTTCGCGAAGCTCTACGGCATGCCGTTAGAAAGCATCATTGCCATGGGCACGAAGATCAACCCGGCGATCAAGGACGTCTCCACTTTCGTGATCTTCGCGGTGGCGCCGCTGAACCTCATCAAGGGATTCACGGATTCCCTCGTCACCTTCCTGATCTACAAACCGCTGAAGCGGGCAATGAAACTCTGACGCCGGGGCCAGTGACCGGCAGAAAGGACAAGCCATGGAAAAATACGGTATCCGCATCAAATGGAACACGATCGCGAGTTTTGAACTCAAGTTCGGCGAACTCACCGTTGTGTCCGACCCCTGCATCGGCATGGCGCCGGGAACGGACGCGACTTTTGAATCGGTGGAGGGCTGCGACGTCATCACGATCTCGCACGTGCATTGGGACCACGTCACGGACCTCCCTGCGCTCGTGAAGAAATTCGACCCGTTCGTCCTCGTCGGCGAACTCTCCGCCACGCCGCTGCTTCGCTGGATGGATGGGAATCCGCAGAAGGTCTATCCGGTCATGCCGAACATTGACCTCGACTTCGGAGAGGTCTCGATCCGGCCGCTCTTCGGCCGCCACGTGAACTTCGGGACGACGTATTCCGAGCAGCAGGCAAATTTTGAGAGCCGGCCCTACCTTCAGGCAGACCCGGCCCTCCTGGACATGCAGGTTTTGGGTTCGACGGAATACCGGAACTATCTTTTCACCGCAAAAGGCGGCGCGAAAGTGCTCCTCTGGGGCAATGAGCCGACGCTGACGCAGGAAAAGATCGTCGCTCCGCTCCGTCCGGACATTGCCATTCTGCAGTTCCAGAAGGCCAGAATTCCGCAGCTCGCCGCGTTCGCGGCGACCATCGGCTGCAAGGTCCTGATCCCGCATCACCACGACTTCCGGTACCGCGAAGAAGAGTACGAACCGATGCTGAACGAACTGAAAGAGGCGTACCTCAAGCTCGTGCCGGACGGCACCTTCATTTCACCGAAGCACGGCGAATGGATGTGCCTGTAAACAGATACTCAAACAGATACAAAAAAACGGCGCTCAGGCGCCGTTTTTTGCAAATAGGGCGGCAATGACGAGGCCGACCACCGTGAGCAGCAATAGCCCCGCGAGGATCCCCGCGATCGTGGCCATCGTCTGGAAATCGTCCCGCCTTTTTGAATTCTTCGGCGAGGTGAGACAGATGATCAGGCTCACGAGGAACCAGATGAGTGCCATGGCCGGAATGGCCATGAACAAGATATAAACCATGATCGTATCGAATTCCATGGCTTCTTCTCCTTATTCTTCCGGAACGTTCGGACCGATTTCCGGCGGGATCGGGCAGATATAGCCGCTCTTCGTCTTCTCTCGATGCTCGGCCTTGATCTCTTCCAGCGTGTCCGGCCGGTCAAAGAGACGCATGACGGTGCCGGCGACCGCTTTGCCCGCATACAGCATCATCTCTTTCGCGAACCGCCCCTTGCCCTGGCTCACCGCCTGCCAGCTGTGACCGGGCGTGCCGATCACCCAGTTGCCGATGTGGAACTGCACGGTCGGGGCGATCCAGCTGACGTCCGCCGTGTCCGTGGAACCGCCGTGCGGTTTCGGAGGGATCGGCTGTCTCGCGCCGAGTTCATAGGGTAAAGCCGCCAGTTTTTCCTCGGAAAGGTGCATCGTTTTCTGCAATTCCTTCGCGAACCGGAGGTCTTCTTCCGTCGGTACGGGATAAGCAAGCTCCTGCAGCGCTTCATTAGCCACTTTCTGCAACGACGCCACCGTGATCAGGTTCGAATACGCCTTCTGCACCTCGATCTTGACCTCGGTCTCCGTCATGTAAGCCGCGCCCTCCGCGAGCCGGTCGACTCTCCGCTTCAGTTCCGCCACCTCTCTCGAGTCCGTGGCACGGATGAGATACAAAAGGACCGCCTTCGCCTGCACGACGTTCGGCGCTTCTCCGCCCGCGTCGAGGAAGGCATAATGGATCCGGAACGCGGGATCCATGTGCTCCCGGAGGAAATTGGCGCCGACGTTCATGAGTTCCGCCGCGTCGAGGGCGCTTCTCCCCTTCTCCGGTGAACCGCCCGCATGTGCGGCAATGCCCTTGAATGAATACTTGACCGAAACGTTTGCCAGCGAGGGCCGCGTCCGGACCATCGAAAAATCGGTCGGATGCCAGCTCACGACTGCGTCCACGTCATCATAAAGACCGGCGCGCACCATGAACACCTTGCCGGCGCCGCCTTCTTCCGCCGGGCAGCCGTAGAACCGGAGCGTGCCGGGATGGCCGTCGTCGAGATACGTCTTCACGGCGAGCGCCGCCGCAAAGGATCCGCCCGCGAAAAGGTTGTGTCCGCAGCCGTGCCCCGTCGTCTTTCCGGGGATCTCCTTCGGCTCCGTGACCGGCGACTCCTGGCTGAGGCCGTCCAGCGCGTCGTATTCCGCCTGGATGACAATGACCGGCTTCCCCGATCCGTACGTCGCGATAAAACAGGTCGGAATGTCCGCCAATCCGCGTTCGACCTTGAACCCGTGGCTTTCCAGCCGGTCCGCGAGCGCCTTCATGGAACGTTTTTCGCGGTATGCCGTTTCCGCATAGTCCCAGATCTCATCAGATAGTCCCGTGATCTCTTCCCGGTTCGTTTCCGTTTCCCGCAAATATGCTTCGTACATGCTCTTTCCTCCCTGCGGTTTTTGTATCAATGAATGTTCGTAAACGTGTATCCCTGGTTCTTCGCGTTCTGAATGACGAGCGGCAGGATGCTGAGTGTCGCCGGGTTCGTCAGGTGGAAGGCGTAGATCGTGCCCGGGATCAGCGCCGCATTGAGCTGATTCGCGCGAAGGTTCACGTCCGTCGCGGCATTCGCGTCGTAATCGCTGTAGCTCGCGCTGCAGAGCACCGAGATGTACCCCATTTTCGTCAGCATGACCATCGACCCGGGCGACCAGGTTCCTGAATTGTAATTGTACAAAGTCATCTCGTGACCGAACGCGTCTTTCATGTACTGCTGCATCTGCAGCGCGTCGTTCATGATCTCTTCCAGCGAATGCGAGGCGATCCCGCCGTCAGGACAGGCGTAGGTATGGCTTCCGACCTGATGTCCTTCGGCAAGCATTCTCTGAATGATCGCGGGATTGTGCGCCGCATAGGAATGGGTCACGAAGAACGCCGCCTTCACGCCGTACGCCGCCAGAAGATCCAGCGCCTGATCGGTGATCGGACGTCCGTTGTAGGTGTTTTCCCAGCCGAGACAGAACGTCAGCGCCACGGTTTTCGCCGCGCCGTTGTCGACCAGAACGCGGCCCGCCGCCGGGAGGGCATTGATCCCCGCCTGCTCCGCCGCCGCATACTGATAATAGGACAAGCCGCCGTATCCGCGCGCGTTCGTCTGATACGAAGCCCGGATCGCGTTCAATTCGTCTGCGCTCAGCCCGTGAATGTTTCCTACCGTCTGCGGCACGTCCGGCACGTACGGCACCGTCGCCGGCGGAGGCGTCGAGGGGGCTTCGGTCGGCTTCGGTTTCTCGAACGCCCCGTATTCCACGACCGACTCGTGCATGTATCCCGTGCCGCCGGTAAACTCCACCTTGTAGAAGCGCCCGGACGTCCCGGTCACGTCCAATACTTCGCCGGCATTCGCATACCCGACCGTCTCCGTGTCGAGGCCCGGGCCCTTCCGGATCCTGGCCGTCGAAGCCGTGACTCTCACCCTTTGCCCGGCAATGAACGGTAGATCCGCTTCGGTCGGCGCCTCGGTCGGCGTTTCGCTTTCCGTCGGCTCTTCCGTCTCGCTTTCCGTCTCAGACGTCTCCGGTTCCTCCGTGGACTCCTCTGTCGGCGCTTCCGATTCCGTCGGTTCCTCGGTTTCCGTCTCCGTCGGAACCGTCGCCACTTCCGAGGATGCGACCGTTTCCGGCTCCTTTGTTTCCGTCGATTTCGTATCGTTCGTCACGACGCGGATGCAGCCGTTCAGCACGACAGAGAGGGAAAGCAGCATTGCCGCGATCCCTGCGAGCCGGTTCGTTTTTCTTCTTTTCCCCGTCTTTTTCATGTTCGAATCCTTTAAATGATGCCGAGCAGCGCCAATACGATGAGCGCGATCCCGCCTGCGAGTACGAAGATCAGGATCGCCAGAAGGCATCCGCTCTTCGGCGGCTCCCCGTTCTCCTTCTTTTCGTAGGCATAGGATCGTCTATGGTACGTACCGGTTTCCTCACCCTCTTCTTCGATGTTTCTTGCGCCGAAGTTTCCGGTCAATGCCTTTAATTCCGCTTCTTCCCCGGTCCCGGCATTGTTCGTGTCAAACGCGGCCTTCTTTTTTCTTTTCGGTTTTTCTTCCTTCTTCCGGAGGTTCCGCGCGACCGTGATCGGGTCTTCCTCATTGACGAGGCGCGCGAAAAACTCCTTCGCGCTCTTTAAGTCCGCTGCCGTACAGCCGGAATTCCCGGACTCGTGCGCGATCTTATTTCTGAGAAAACGGAGGTGTTTCAGCATCCGAAGATCCGTCGACCAGGACGGAACGAGCGCCCGGTACGCGGTCTCGTTCGCCTTCATTTCGTCAATGTATTCGCTGACGCCGTTCTGCCCGGAGAAGATGTCATTGCAGAACCCTTCCAGCCGTTTGTATTCCTCCAGAAATTCCGCTTCCAATGCGTTCATGATTCACCTTTTCTATTGACTTTACGCGCCGTTTTGATATGATACAAGAGTCAGGCTGCGCATTGCCCGCAGTCCCTGAAAGTCTTAGGCGGAACGGCGGTGGCTGAGATGATCGCAGCATTAAAAGAAATCTTTTTCTTACTCGTTTTTTTCATGATCGGCTTCATCCTTTGCAGGACGAAACTGGTGAAGAGCGAACACTCCAAGGCCCTGTCAACGCTGATCATTTACGGTTTTCTCCCCGCGACGATCATCCGCTCCTTTACGAAGAACTTCACGCTGGCGAACATTTCCACATACGGAATACTGCTCCTCGTCGCGTTCATTCTCCTCGGGATCAACATCGGCCTTTCGTTCCTTTTCGCGAAGCTGTTCGGAAAAGAGCCGTATGAAAAGAACGTTTACCGCTATTCTTCGATCATTCCGAACGGAAACCTGGGCTACGGGTTCGCGGAAGGCCTGCTCGGCACGAGCGGCGTGCTGCACTTTTCCATTTTCAACATCCCGAGCTGCATTTATTGCTACACGGCCGGCTACGCGCTCCTGACCAAGCAGAAGCTTTCTCTCAAGAAACTCTTAAATCCCGTGACGATCGCCATGGTCGTCGGCTGTATCCTCGGCCTTTTGCCGTTCGATCTGCCGGACGTCCTGCAGACGCTCCTCGACAAGGCCGCTGCCTGCACGATCCCGCTTTGCATGGTCGTCATCGGCATCGTCATTTCCGAATTCAAGATCCTGAAACTCTTCACCAACTGGCGGGCCCTGCTGTTCGTGCTCATCCGCATGGTCGCGTTCCCGCTGCTCTTACGGTTTCTGCTGCCGCTGTTTCCGCTGGAGCAGATCGTCGTCCAGATGGCGGTACTGCTCTATGCCCTGCCCTGCGGCATGAACTCGATCCTCTTTGCGAAGATGGTCGATGAAGACGTCCGGTTCGGCGCGGAACTCGTGCTCGTTTCGAACGTCATTGCCATCGTTTCGATCCCGCTCATCACGATCGGGCTCTTCTGATTTCCCGTTTATTTTTCAAAGTAATACGGCTGTCCGTAGGCGCATTTTCCGTCGGTGCGGAAGGCTTCGACGCGGATGAACGGCTCCCGTTCCCTGATCGTTTCCAGCGGGAACTCCGCGTACGTTAAGTCGTCTCCGTGCCCGATCGCCCTTCCTGCCCGGACCGTGTGCACGCCCTTCACTGAGATCACGTGTACCGGCGAGCACTCCACGACCAGCACGTCTCGCTCCTCATCAATGTAGCACTCCTTGAACTCCGGCCCGCTCGACGCGTAGAACCGGCCGTTCTCGAATGCGTCCACGAATTCCTTGTGACCGAGCTTCGGCATGCTGATCATGATCCAGCCGCCGCCCATGTCCATCGACGCTTCCAGCTCTCCGTCTTCCGTATACCCGCAATGCGCGTCGTCCGCCGCAACGGCGTACGCGAAATTGCCGCTCTTTAAGTACATAGTATAGTAGACGTTATCGATGCCCTTATTGTCCAGATACTGGCTGACGTGATTGTAAACCTCGAATGCGTCCACGCCGCGGATCTGGTTCACATCGGCAGTCTGCATGTACGACCAGCTCGGATGGTTCAACGAGCAGAGCCAGCCCGCTTTCTTCATTCTGGCAATGTAGGCGTTGATCTCGCCGATGTCGTAGACTTCCGGTTCCGGCTCGTACACGGCCGTCTCCGGATCCTTCGGCCAGAAATTGATGTGGCAGAGATAATACTTCAGCTTCGGATTTTTCGGGTCCAGGCAATACATCTTCGTCGCTTCCACGCCCGGGACCATTAAGAAGTTCTCGGTGCTGAATTCCGGGTACTGCCGGTATTTGCAATGATCCGTGATGGCCAGGATGTTGTAGCCGTTTTCACGGTACCATTTCGCGCGTTCCTCCGGCGACATCCGCCCGTCGCTGACCGTCGTGTGCGTGTGCAGATTGGCCTTGAAAAAAGGCCCGTTTTTCTTCAAAAGATCGATCATGGAATGCTCCTTTGGCCTGTTTTGACGGCCGCTTTTAGCAGCCTATTTCATTATAAACGATTTCTCAATTCTGTCAACCGGACTGCACGATCAGTCTTTCTTTTCTTTCGCTTTTCGTTTATAATGAGGGCAGATGATGCTGCATACACGGGGTATGAAAATGGCTTTGAATGAAAAAGAACTTCGCCGGGAAGGCGAAGCATTGCAGGAAAAACTGGTCGGATA
>JAEEIV010000043.1 GCA_016281555.1 Lachnospiraceae bacterium
ACGCGGGCCCTCGCCTTATACATGCTGCCGTATTCGTAAACGGACCGGCCCATGTTCGAGCCGCAGCCCGTTCCGTCCAGACCGCCGCAAACGTAATGGAAGGCATCCCATATGACGTCCGCCGTGAAGCTCCGGCAAACGCCGTAATACTTCATTTCCTTGAATGCGAACTCCGGTGCGAGGCGCGAAGTGATCCGGCCGCTGCCGGTGCTTGCCGGCATGATCGTATTCTCCGTGAACACGTCGTACTGGGTATTCGGATTCGCATAATAATAGGCCAGGGCGGTCTCCTGAATGACCTTTTCAACGACCTCGATGTCCACGTCCTTGACCTTCATGCCGCGCTTCAGCAAAAACCGGCCGTCTCCCGGATCATCGTATATGTCCTCGTCTCCGCCGTCAACGATCGTGGGCGCCTGATTCGACTCTCCTGTCGAATCCGCCGCCGATTCCGTCACGCTTTCCGTCGGCTCAGCCGTCGTACCGCCGCTTTCCTGGCAGGCCGCAAGGCCAAAGACCATCGCGAAAGCCAGAAGCATTGCCAAAACTCGTTTTTTCATACTGTCCTCCTGCTCTGTCCCTTAGATCACGTAAGCGGGGCGGATCACGCCCGCATAATTCTTAATGAGGCTCACGGCAACGGTATCCTTGAACGATTTGATTTCCGTGCCTCCTGCCGTATGTTCCAACACCTTGCCTCCGCCGAGGATCACGGTCACGGCAATGCCGTCCGGATCCTTTGCGCTAAGCGTGTTCTCTCCGAACGTGGAAAGCATCACGTCGCCCGGGAGAAAATACTCTTCCAGGAAATCGATCGAACGCTCCTTCACTTCGTTTTCGTCGCCCGGGATGAAATAATACCGGCCCGTCGTGAACCGGATCACGTCCATTTTCCCGTATTCAATGCCCTTCGCCGTGGGCTCTTTCTTTAATGCAAGGACCTCCGGGAACCAATGACAGGGCTTGATCGATTCGAAGCGCTCCGCAATATACTCATCCAGCGTATCCGGCAATGCGATCTCTCTCCCGAGATACCGGTACAACCGCTTCACGTAAGCGAGATCCTCAAACCGGTCCGGGAGCAGTTCCGCCGGGATCTGTTTCCGGAGGGCTTCGAGTTTCGCGTTCTCCGCCGGTAAAAGGCGTGACTTCCCGACCTTGACACGCATTGCCCGGGTCGGAAGGAGGTCTGCTCTGCCGCTTCTGAACGAGATCACGTCGCCCGGCGCTGCCGTCACGGTCACCTCATAAGAGATCTCCGTGAAATCCGTCGCCGGCACCTTCACGTTCCAGACGATCTCGTCGCCCGTGATCCGGTCCGCTCCCGCGACCGCCTTGAAAGAAGTGCCCTCAGGAATGCATTCACGGACTTCGAGTTCATAATCTTCATTGCTCTTGTTTTCAAAGCGCTCGGTGATCTTCAGCGTCTCGCCGGGGAGCACCGTGCCGTAGGTCGAAACCGAGCAGTTTTTCTCCACGATGAGGCCGGGATGGTTGTATCTCGCCACTGCCGCGTCCGTGAACTTCGCGTCCAGGAACTCTTCCATCTCGGTAAAACGGAACAGGTAGATGTCCCCCATCTTTTCCGAGGTCAGACTCCAGTTCGGACTGGATCCCACGGAAAACAGGAATTCGTCGCAGGTCTGAAGCGTGATGGCGCCGTAGGGCTCCCGAAGATTCACGCCGGTCTCCGTATTCCATTTGCCGCCGCCGATCGGCCAGCAATGCATGATGTATTCAGTCCCGTTATCAAAGCAGTCGCCCACGTACATGATGACGTGACCGCTCCGTCCGTCGTTCGGCGTCGCGAGAAAGACGTCCCCGGGCTTTAAATCTTTCCGGACAACGGAGAGAAACTCTTCTTTGTTCTCCGTCGTTACCGGCGTACCGGTCTTCAGCGTCGCGGCATTGTCTCCGAACTTGTAGATCAATGCCTTCGTATACCGCAGAATGTCTGCGGAGTAGAGACGGCAGAACAACCCGGGCGTATCAAAGCGGAACGCGTCGTAATAAACGTCCGCCGTAAAACTCCGGCAAACGCCGGAATAGTTGACGTCGCGGCAGGCTTCTTCCGGCGCCATCCCGTTCGTACAGGAGAGCGGTCCTTCCGGCCACATCCGCTTCTGATCGCCGACCACGGTGAGCGGCGTCGCAACGTTATACTGGGTGTGCGGGTTTTTGTGATAATACGCTTTCGCGGTCTCCTGAATGACCTTTCTCGCGGCGTCGATGCCCGCTTCCCGAACGGTCATGCCCGGTTTCAGCACCATCTCGATCTCCTTCATCCAAAACAAAAATTTGACATATAATTGTATCACGAAATACCGTCAAAAATCAAACGGCTTTTCGGGTTTTAAAACCGCGCCGCTTTAGTAGAGATACGTCGGTCGGATCATGATCGCGAGGTTCTCTTTTCCGAACCGTTCGACGGTCTCTTTGAAGAGCGCGATCTCGGCCCCGTCTTTCCCGTAAGTCAGCACTTTTCCGCCGCCGAGGACGATGTGGAACGCGATGCCGTCCGGGTTTTTCGCTTCCAGCGTGTTTTCTTCGCCGAACGTCGTAAGCAGCACGTCGCCCGGCAGGAAAAACGGCTCCAATGCGTCAATGATCCGCTCTTCCATCTTGACTTCATCGCCGGGGAGCATGAAATACTTGCCCGCGCGGAACCGCGGTACGATCATCCGGTCCAACTTTTTCTCTTCCCCGGTCATTTCTTTTTTCGGTATCAGGATCTCCGGGAACTCCGGATCCGGCTTCGCGACTTCGAACACGGCCTTGATGAACCCGTCCATCGTGTCCGGCAATGCGATCTCGCGGTTCAGGACCTCCCGGTAGAACCGCTTCACGAACGCGAGGTCCTCGAACGTTTCGCCTTTCAGCGAGTCCGGAACGCCTGCACGGAGTTCTTCCAGGCGGGAAAGTTCCGTAAAGGAAAGGCGGGAAGCGCCGACCCGGACCTGCCACGGTCTCGTCGGCAGCGTATCCGCAGCGCCTCTTTCCGCGCGGATCAGGGTGCCGGGCTCCGCCGTCACCTTAAGGTCATACGAAATTTCTTTGAAATCGGACGGAGGCAAAGAGACTTTCCAGAAAATCTCGCGCCCCGCGATCTTTTCCGCGCCGGTCGTGCCTTCAAAACTCGTACCCTCCGGAATGCATTCGCGTACGGTCAGTTCATACTCTTTGTCGCTCCGGTTCTCAAAGCGTTCCGTCACGGTGACCGTCTCCCCGGGCAATACGATGCCGTAGGTGTTCACCGAAACCTTCTTTTTTACAACCAGACCCGGGCAGTTGTACCGGGTCACGGCCGCATCGGAAAACGGCAGATCCGAAAATCCCTTCTCCAACGACGGCCGCGAAACGATGATGCAGACCATCGTCTCTTTCCGAAGACTCCAGTTCGGGCTGGATCCCTCGGAAAACAGGAATTCGTCACAGGTCTGAAACACGGAGGCGCCGTAAGGCTCCCTCGCGTTCACGCCTGTCTCCAGATTCCATTTGCCGCCGCCGATCGGCCAGCAATGAGTAACGTAGTCCGTTCCGTTCCCGAAGCAGTCGCCGAGGAACATGATGAGATGTCCGGTGTTTCCGGTGCTCTTGTCCGGCACGGCTAAGATCACGTCGCCGGGACGGAGTCCCGCCCGCATCACCTTTAAAAATTCTTCCTTGTTTTCTGACGTATACGCATTCGGGGCTTCGAGCGGCGTATTCTCGCCTTTGAAATACAGTCCGCCGTAATCGAAGACCACGGTTTCCGGGTTTTTCTGAAGATTCAGACCGACCCAGCTGCAATTGAATCCCGGGGTCCACTGACCGAAGGCATTGTACCAGACGTCCGCGGTATAACTCCGGCAGACGCCGGAATAATTGATTTCCTCCGCGCAGTCTTCGGGCGACATGCCGTTCGTGCACATCAGCGGTCCGACCGGGACGTCCACGCCCTGGGCGCCGACTACGGTCAGCGGCGTGGCGAGATTATACTGTACGTTCGGGTTGGCGTGAAAGTACGCCATCGCGGTTTCCTGTATGACTTTTTCCACAGCCTCGGATCCGGCTTCCCGGACCGTCATTCCCTGCTTCAGTTTCATCTGTCAGTTCTCCTTTTCGTATGTCGCCGAGGGGCTTAAAAATCCCCATACAGCATTATACTGTAAATTCTCCCTTTTTCAACCGTTAGATGATATAAAATATGGGCAAACTGAACTAATCATCATTTTCGCCCGTACATCGGCGAACTCATTGCTCGCTGAAGGCACCATTTGCACCCGGATCTTACAGATTTCTCTTTGACAAGTATCAAAATGGTATTATAATGAAAGGTGGCTCAGGGGAGACCCCGGCCGATATATGACATAATTCAGGAGGCCAAATGATGGAACAAAAAATGATGGATGCGATCATCAAGCCGACGGCAGGCGTCGGGCTGGCGCTCGCGAAGGTTCCGGTTCCCGAAGTCGGACCGGGCGAAGTCCTGATCAAGATCCATAAGACCGCGATCTGCGGTACGGACGTTCACATTTACGACTGGACGGACTGGTCCGCCGCACACGTGCATCCCGGTATGACGATCGGTCACGAATACGTCGGCGAGATCGCCGAGCTCGGCGCAGGCGTCACCGGTTTTGAGATCGGCGAGCGCGTCAGCGGCGAAGGGCACATCACCTGCGGTCACTGCCGGAACTGCCACACCGGAAACATCCAGTGGTGCAAGAACACCTTCGGCGTCGGCGTGGACCGGAACGGTGCTTTCGCGGAATACCTCTGCATTCCTGCGAAGAACGTGATCAAGATCGATCCTTCGCTTGACGAAGACGTCGTCTCCTTCTTTGACGCTTTCGGCAATGCGACGCACACCGCTCTCATGTGGAACCTGGTCGGCGAGGACGTCCTCATCACCGGCGCGGGTCCGATCGGCATCATTGCCTCCGGCATCTGCAAATACGCCGGCGCGCGGCGCGTCGTCATCACAGACCTCAATGAATACCGGCTCGACCTTGCCCGGAAGATGGGCGTCGACGCGGCCGTAAATACTGCGAAGGAAGACCTTCGTCAGGTGATGAAGGATCTGAAGATCGTCGAAGGCTTCGACGTCGGTCTCGAAATGAGCGGCGCCGGTGCGGCCTTCAAGCAGATGCTCTCCGTCATGCGAAACGGCGGAAAGATCTCCCTGCTCGGCCTCGGAAACAAGCCGATCGAGCTCGACATGAACGACATCATCGGGCGCGGGCTGACATTGCAGGGCATCTACGGAAGAAAGATGGACAACTGGCATCAGATGTCGTACATGGTGCAGGGCGGTCTGGACCTCCATCCCGTCATCACGCACCGGTTCCATTATACGGAGTTCCAAAAGGGATTTGACGCGATGAAGAGCGGAAATTCCGGCAAGGTCGTTCTGGACTGGACCACGAAAAAGTGAAAGGAGCAGAAAATGAAAGAAGCATTGAAGAAATACGAACAGGAACTTGCCGCCATCCGTGAGGCCGGCACGTACAAGGACGAGCGGATCATCACGACGCCGCAGCGCTCCCGGATCGACACGACCGAGTCGAAGCGCGTGGTGAATATGTGCGCGAACAACTACCTCGGACTTTCGGACAATCCGGACCTCATCGCCGCCGCGAAAAAGAGCTACGACGACTGGGGCTTCGGTCTGTCGTCCGTCCGGTTCATCTGCGGAACGCAGCAGATCCATAAAGACCTGGAGAAAGCCATTGCCGATTTCGTCGGCATGGAGGACGCGATCCTTTATTCTTCCTGCTTCGACGCGAACGGCGGCCTGTTCGAGACCCTGCTCGGACCGGAAGATGCGATCATTTCCGACGAACTGAACCATGCGTCGATCATTGACGGCGTCCGCCTTTGCAAGGCGCACCGTTATCGCTATAAGAACAATAACATGGAAAGCCTGAAGGAACAGCTGGAAGCCGCGAAGGCAGACGGCTGCAAGCAGGTCCTGATCGCGACTGACGGCGTCTTCTCGATGGACGGCTACATTGCCGATCTGAAAGGCATCTGCGATCTCGCCGAGGAATACGGCGCGCTCACGATGGTGGACGATTCTCATGCGGTCGGCTTCATGGGCGAGCACGGCAAGGGCACGCCGGAGTATTGCGGCGTCATGGGACGGATCGACATCCTGACCGGCACCTTCGGCAAGGCCATGGGCGGCGCGAGCGGCGGATACACGGCCTCCTCGAAGGTCATCGTCGACCTGTTAAGACAGCGGAGCCGTCCGTACCTCTTCTCGAACACGCTGGCGCCCGCGATCTGCGCGGCGACGTTAAAGACGATCGAAATGCTGAACGCCTCGACGGCACTCCGCGACAAGGTGCATGCGAACGCGCGCTACTTCCGCGCGGAAATGGAAAAACTCGGTTTCGATCTGCTCCCAGGCGAGCATCCGATCGTTCCGGTCATGCTCTACGACCCGAAGGTCGCCAATGAATTTGCGAAGCGGATGCTGAAAAAGGGCGTCTACGTCGTCGGCTTCTGCTATCCGGTCGTGCCGAAGGGACGCGACCGCATCCGTACCCAGATCTCTGCAGGCCATACGAAGGAGGACCTTGATTTCGCCGTGCAATGCTTCAAGGAAGTCAAGGAAGAAATGGGTCTGTAATCTATGCCTCGTTTTCTCAGGATCACGACAGCTATCATAGTCGCGCTCATAGGGGTGGTCGCTCTGGCCATCCCTTTAGGGCGTGTGTCCGTGCCGTCCGGCGCGGCCGTCAATGATACGCTCGTCGACATGCTGGAAAACGACGATCATGCCAATGCTTCCGTTGCGGCGGAAAAAGTATACATTGCCGAAAGTTCGAGGCAGCAGGTGATCCAGGATTCGATCGACGCTTCCGTCGCGGAAAGCGTTTCGATCCGGGAGTCCATCGAGGAATCCGTCGCCGAAAGCCGTTCCATTGAGGAGTCGATCGAAGAATCGATCCGGGAATCCGTCGAGGAATCCATCCTCGCTTCTTTGGAGGAGTCGGAGGCGGAATCGCGGCTGGCCGAAGAGCGGGCGCGTCAGGCGTCCATTCAGGCATCTCTCGCGGAATCCAGAGCCGCGGAAGAACGGCGCCTTCAGGAAGAGGCCGCCCGCTGGGCGGCGGAGCACCCGGGACAGGTTTCCGGCGGTCTCACGCTTCTCTTCGGTGACTCCCGGACTTCCGGGTTCTCCGCCTACCACGTCTATCCGGACGCCCAGGTGCTCTGGGATTACAATCAGATCACTTCCGCGAAAAGTCAGGCCAACTTAAGCCGTGCGGCCATGATGGTGCCGGAGAAGATCGTCTTTTTAAATGGGGTGGACGATCTCATTTCCTTCGGACTCACCGGTGCGCGCGACCAGTATGAAAACGCGATCCGTTCGTTCGCGTCCCGTTCCCCCGGCACGAAGATCTTCGTCGGTTCCGTCCTGCCCTGCCGGATGGACTGCGCCGGCGCGGCCAAATATCCGATCCTGGCCCAGACGGAAAACTACAATGCACTGCTCATGGACATGTGCGCCCGGAACGGTTGGACCTACATTAACTCCGCCGCCGGGTTCAGTTATGCGTTTGCCTTCGGTTCGACCGGAGGAGACGGCATTCATTTCACCGCGGGATGGACGCAGCAATGGCTGAACAATCTCCGCGCCCAGGCGGGGTTCTAAAGGGGGCGCCATGAAAAAACCGTTATCAAAACTCTTATTCTTCGTCACCTTCCTTTTCATCCTTGCGGCGTTTACGGTATTCATTGCCTTCCGCATGAAAAAGCCGGTCGCTATAGACGCGGATTTTCAGGAACTCGCAAGGAAACTTGAGGAGCAGGGACTG
Source organism: Lachnospiraceae bacterium (assembly GCA_016281555.1). Lineage (GTDB taxonomy): Bacteria > Bacillota > Clostridia > Lachnospirales > Lachnospiraceae > UBA1267. The sequence goes on from JAEEIV010000043.1 coordinate 7,809, forward strand.
ACGGAAAACATGATCCCGGGGACGCCGCTCGAACTCAAACGGCGGTTCGGGCTTCTCGAAGATGCTTATTTGAAGGTGCTCTACTATGAGCCCGTGACTTATATGAACGTGGAAGAGATCCTCGTCGTCGAAATACGTTCGGAGGCGGAGGGGGATGAGGTGCGCGAATCGATCGGCCGAGCGCTTGAGACCCAGATGAAGCTTTTCGAAAACTACGGCGTGGATCAATACGGTTACTTGAAAGATTCCGTCATTTACCGGAATGAACGATACGTCCTGTACGCCGCGGGCGCTCATACCCCGGAAGCCGTACGGGAGATCCGATCTGTGATCGAGAGGTAGACATGGTATTCAGCAGCACCACCTTCGTCTTCTTCTTTCTCCCAGCCTGCCTGATCCTGTATCTGCTGCTGCCGGGCAATAAGGCGAAGAATATCGTACTCCTTCTCTTCTCCCTGGTGTTTTACGCCTGGGGGGAGCCGGTGTACGTCATTTTGATGGTGCTGTCCATTCTAATGAACTATTTCGTCGGCATTTTCATGGAACGCATCCCGGAATGGAGGAAATTCATCCTCATCACCGGCATCGTCCTGAATCTCGCCGTACTCGGATTTTTCAAGTATTACGGGATGGTGATCGACCTTCTGAACGGCATCACCGGGCTGCAGTTAAAGGCCCACGGACTGCCTCTTCCGATCGGCATTTCGTTTTACACGTTCCAGGCGCTTTCGTACGTCATTGACCTCTACCGGAAAAAGTTCAATGTGCAGAATAACCTGTTCCGGTTCGCGTTATACATCACGATGTTCCCGCAGCTCATTGCGGGACCGATCGTCCGGTACGAAGAGGTGGAGAAGCAGCTGGAACAACGGACGGTGTCTTTTGAAAATCTCGGAAAAGGCATGGGACGCTTCATTTTCGGGCTTGCGAAGAAAGTGCTGCTCGCGAACCTGCTCGGCGCTTTGTTCGAGCGAAGCGGCTTTCAACTCGGCACGACGTCGGTGCTCACCGCCTGGATCGGTCTCCTCGGATTCGGCTTCCAGATCTTCTTCGATTTTTCCGGATACTCCGACATGGCCATCGGCCTCGGGAAAATGTTCGGCTTCGATTTTCCGGAGAATTTCAACGTGCCGTACGCTTCGGGCTCCGTGACGGAATTCTGGCGGCGCTGGCACATGACGCTCGGCACCTGGTTCCGGGAATACGTCTACATTCCGCTCGGCGGAAACCGCGTGAAAGCCTGGCGCCACGCGCTCAACATCCTGATCGTCTGGGGACTCACCGGTCTCTGGCACGGCGCCGCCGTGAACTTCCTCCTCTGGGGGCTCTATTACGGTCTGCTGCTCTTGTTTGAAAAATACGTGATCTTCCGGCTGAAGCACTGGCCGAAAGTCCTCGGTCATTTCCTGACCCTTCTCGCGGTGTTCCTCGGCTGGGGACTCTTCCTCTCGAACTCGTTCGGCGAAGTGGCCTCGGTTTTCGGCAATCTTTTCGGTCTTTCCGGCGGCGCATTATATGACCGCGAAGGGCTGAATCTCCTGCTTTCGGGCGGCATCCTGCTCCTCTTCGGAGCGGCGTTTTCATTGCCGGTCATGAAAAAGGCAAGGATCTGGATGGAGGAAAAGGAGCTGTTATTGCTCGTCTTCGTGTCGATCGCGCTCCTCTTCTTATCGATCGCATTCCTGGTGACGGAGAATTACAATCCGTTCCTGTACTTCAGGTTTTAAGAGATGAAGAAAGCAAAGACAGGCACAAAAATCTATATCGTTTACGGGGTGCTCTGCCTCGCCGTTCTGATGTTCGGCGGCGTGCTTCATCTTCTTTCGCCCGACCGGACCTACAGTCCCACGGAGAAGCGGAACTTAGCTTCGGCGCCGGAACTGAATTTCAATACGCTCACTGACGGCACGTTCATGTCGCACACGGAGAATTACGTCGCGGATCAGTTCCCGTTCCGGGAGTTCTGGATGTCGCTCCGGATGAACGCGCTCTACACCGTCGGCACACGGGAATCCAAGGGCGTCACCTACAATTCCGACGGAACGCTTTCGGAACCCTATCAGGGATATGACGAAGAGCTGCTTCAGGAAACGGCGGCGGCTCTGAACGGTTTCGTTTCGGCGCACGGATTCGAGCAAGCCTATGCGCTCATCGTGCCGACCGCCTCCGAGCTTTCGAAAGAGGCATTGCCGCCGTACGCGGCCAATGAAAGCGAGCGCGCCTATTTTGAATCGCTCTCGGAAGCGCTTTCCGGCGATTTCCGGGTATTTGACGTGTTCCCAACGCTCGAAGAGATGAAGGCGGAAGGGAAGCAAGTCTATTACCGCACGGACCACCATTGGACGACCGATGCGGCTTACCGGGTGTTCCGGTCGCTTTCCGAGGAGACCGGATGGATTCCGGGCGAATACACGGAGATGACCGTGACCGACCGTTTTTCGGGCTCTCTCGCGTCCAAAAGCGGCTTTACCGTCCCCCGGGCGGACGGATTGAAGATTTACCGCAACCGGAACGAAAGCCTCTATTCTCTGCTTTCATACGGCAATGACGGGGAGATCCGCGGCGGCTTCTACGACTTCGACGCCCTGGGCGCCGACAACGACCCGTACACCGTGTTTTTCGGCGGCAATTTTCCGCTCATCACGGTACGGACCACGGCCGACACGGACCGTACGCTGCTCGTCTTCAAGGACTCGTACGCGAACTGCTTCCTGCCGTTCCTGGAAGAAAGCTACAAGGAGATCGTCATCGTCGATCCCCGGTATTACGCGGACCGGGCGGCAGATCTGTTTTTACAGAAAAACTACACGGATTTTCTGTGTTTGTATAACGTTCAGACGCTGTCTTCGGACACGAATCTGAAAATGATATTGGCGGAAGAATGATCATTCGGGGAAGAAGTTTCAAAAGAAAATGGAGAAAGATCCTCCGGGAGAGGCCGTGGTTCGTACGGCGGCTCCTGGTCGTCGGTCTTGCGCTGGAACTGATCCTTTCCGTACTGCTTATCGTTCTGGTGCTGGAAGTGACGAAGGAAAAGACGGAGCCGGAATCGACGGTCGACCGGAACGACGTTTCGTCTTCCGAAAGCCTTTCTGATCCGGAAAGCAGCGAACCGACCGAGGATTCCACGGAAGTGCCGACGGAGTCCGTCCCGGAGACCGACGAGCCGGGGACGACCGTAGCTCCGACGGTTGCGCCTACCGTTGCGCCGACGGTCGCTCCGACTGTGGCACCGACCGTAGCTCCCACCGTTCCGCCTACCGTTCCTCCAACGGTACCGCCGACGGTCGCGCCTTCTCATGCGCCGGACTATCCGGTCAATCAAAACACGTACATCCACGTGCCTGACACGGCGACCCGCCTCTTCGTCGGTGACTCGCGTTTCTACGGCATGGAACTCTATACGACGCACGACACCGCGCACGACGGCTGGCTCACCGGCGTCGGCGAAGGCTATTACTGGCTCGTCGACACGGGCATTCCGGCGATCAAGGATCTATTGAACCGCGGCGTGCCGATCAAGAAAGTCTACCTGAACCTCGGCGTCAACGACTGTGCCTACACTTATCGCGAAGGCCAGCGCTTCTTGGCGGGCGATTACGCACTCCGCTACAACGAGCTTGCCGCCGCTTATCCGAACGTGCAATTCTACTTCGTCTCGGTCGGCCCTGGCTCCGGAGAATACTACGGTGCGGTCGAGATCCCGAAAATGAACGTCGAAGTGGAAAGCTTCAACTACTATCTCCGGACGAACTGTCCGACGCTCCGCTACATCGATTCCGGCGAAGAACTCACCTTGAACGGCTTCCACTCTGCGGACGGCATCCACTACGATCGGGCCACGTACCAGAGAATGTATCAGTACATCCTCGACCGGAGTTACTAAAAAAGCTTTGCTCTCCGGCTCTTTTTTCTCATTTCTTACGGGAAAAAGTCGGGAAAGTGCTCTGCTTCCCGTAAACTCCAGGACTGATAATCTCATTTCTTACGGGAGAAAGTAAGGCAATGTACATCTTCCCGTAAGATGCAAGGTTGATTTTCTCATTTTTAACGGGAATCTGAAAAAAATGGAATTCTTCCCGTAAAGAAATGTTTCTCGCTTCTCACGAAAAAGAGACCGTGGCTTCCACGGTCTCTTTTTCATCTTCGGGATCATTGCCGCCAATGGCGGATTCCCGGTTTCTCTTTTTTTGCAGGTAAAAAGTCTATGTATTATTCTTTGCTCGGATACACGCCGATGATGAGTTGCTTCTTACTTCCCAATATCTCGTATTCGGCCTGAAGCATGGAAAGTATGGCCTGATCTTTCTTTGACTTGGGTTGGGTATAATCTTCACTGCAATCCTTCAAGTCAATGACGATCGGAAACCTGCTTTCACTTCCCCAAAAGCCGATGCTTTCAGCAGGATCCCAGATTTTTTCAGAACTTTGGCCCTTGGTATTACGAAGCAAATAAAACCTGTTATATAGGATATTCCAGTCAGAACCGTTGATTTCCCCTTTCCTGCAGGAATGGACCGCAACCGCCTCGGAGTCCCAAAAACCGTCTGTCAAAAATGCCGTTTCAAATCGCACCAGATAATACTTGAAGTTTTCTGCACGTCTGTCTTCCGGCACGATGCAATACAGGAAAAATACGATTCCTTGATCAGCTTCATTATACCCTGTCACAAAAGAGTTTTGCCCCGCATCCAGGTCCTTCAACCGTATTTCTGATGCAGAAAAGAGCGACTCATCCGGAATCGATCCGTTTTGCTCGTCGACATTCGTGCTGTCTGATTCAATATAATCAACATCGGATTCTTTCGTGTCAGGTTCCACGGAACCGTGATTGACAAACAAACACGCTCCCAAACATAAGGAAGCCAAAACCGCTAATATGCCAAGAACTGCGACCGGTTTTCGGATGCTGCAAACCGCCATAATCCTATAACCTGATTTCCGTCGTCTTCCCGCCGGGCAGTTCGAACATCCCGCCTTCAAGCGTTTCGATCCAGACGGTCATTGCGCTCGGATTATAGACCTTCGTTCCGTCCGCGCTGTAGACGAGGCGACGGAAGGCCGTCACATAGTCGTAGATTTCGATGTTTGTCGCGTACCAGACGTCGTCGCGGCGGCCGATGCGCCCGGCGAAGGTTTCGATGACGTCCCAATTATTGTCCTGGGCATACTCGTAGCTGTGGCCCCAGAGATAAAAGAGCTTCGGGCGAAGGGACCGGCTGTCCTCGAGGAATTTCCCGACGAGCTCCATGAGCGCCGGGTCTTTGTGGTGGCAGGTCGGCTGCCATTCGAGCCAGTTCTCCGGCAGGCCGAACTGCTGCGTGCTCTTTGTCTTCCGCGCGTACACGAGGCCGGACGCCTTCACGATCTCCGCCGTTTCTTCATTGCGGGATCCATACGGATAGACAAAACCGCGGACGATCCGTCCGAAGTCCTGTTCCAGTTTTTCGCGGTCGCCCAGAATCTCCCGGATGGCGAGCGACCCCGGCAAAGTCTCGAGAAGCGGATGCGTCGCCCCGTGGCTTGCGATCTCCATGTCGCCTTCCGCGTGCAGCGCCTTCAGTTCCGTGAGCGTCAGCCGCCGGTGTTTTCCGTTGTCGCCGGTCGTCCCTTCGGGCGAAAACAGACCGCTGTTCAGATTGAACGTGCCCTTGATGCCGTGCGCGCGAAGGATGCCGATCAGGCGCACGTCTTCGATCACGCCGTCGTCATAACTTAAGGTCAAAGCCCGCTTGAGGCCGCCCGGAAATCTCAAGTATAGATCGCTTCTCATTTCTCACCTCACGTTCCCGTTATTTCTCCGCCTTCTTCAGGCGTTTGTCCATGCACAGAATGACCTGATCCGACGCGATCGCCTCGTCGATGAGGCCGTCGATCACGTCCGAAAGCGCTTTCTCGCTCTCTTCGATGTCTTCGAGTTTCGGCTTCGTCACCGGATGCTTCGCGACGAAGATCGTGCAGCAATCCTCGTACGGTTCGATCGACGTCTCATACGTGCCGATCTCCTCGGAGATCCGGACGATGTCAAGCTTATCAAAGGCAATGAGCGGGCGGTACACCGGCAGGGTCGCGACCGCATTGGTCGCAAGAAGCGACTGCATGGTCTGCGACGCTACCTGCCCGATCGACTCTCCGGTGATGAGACCGATGCACTCCGCTGCTTTCGCAAGCCGCTCGGCAATGATCATCATATACCGCCTCATGATGATCGTCAGTTCATCGTGCGGGCATTTTTCGTAAATGGTCATCTGAATGTCGGTGAAATTGATGACGTGCAGGTGGATCGGGCCGGTGTAGGCGGAAATGATCCGCGCAAGGTCCACGACCTTCTGTTTCGCGCGCTCCGACGTATACGGCGGAGCGTGGAAATAGACCGCGTCAATGTAGACGCCGCGCTTCGCGATCATGTAGCCCGCGACCGGAGAATCGATGCCGCCCGAAAGAAGCAGCATTGCCTTTCCCGCAGTGCCGAGCGGCATGCCGAGAGCGCCGCGGATCTCTTTCGAATAAATGTTGATGAAGCGCTCGCGGACTTCGACGTAGACCATGACGTCGGGTTTGTGCACGTCCACGCGAGTCTCCGGGTAGGCGTCCAATAACGCGGCGCCGAATTCCCGGTTCATGTCCTGGGAGCAGACCGGATAGTCCTTCCGGGCCCGCTTGGACTCGACCTTGAATGTCAGACGGCGGTCCGGGTACATTTCTCCGAAAACGCGGACGACGTCTTCCTGCAGGCGCTCGAATCCGCAGTCTTCCACGCGGACCACGGGGCAGATCCAGGCAATGCCGAAGACCTTTTTCAGGGCATTGATCGCCTCCTCCTCGTCATATTCCGAGAGGCATTCGACGTACAGACGGCCGTTTTCCTTCGTCACAGAGAAGTCACCCTCCACCTTTTTCATGGCGATCCTGACCTGCTTCGCCAATGCGTCCTCGAACAGAAACCGGTTCTTTCCTTTGATCCCGATCTCTCCGTATTTGATCAGAAATGAGTGATATTTCATAACGTCTCCCGTTGCGTCTTAATCGCGATCATCTCCGCCGGAACTTCCGCAAGACCGGAAGCAATTCCCGAAGAGCCTGCAGCGTTTCTTCGATCTCTTCCGCCGTCGTCTCCTCCGAAAAGCTGAACCGGATCGTCCCTTCCTGCTTTTCTTTCGGAAGGCCGATGGCAAGCAGCGTGCTCACTTCGGAAGGATGGGAGGAACTGCAGGCGGAACCGGAAGAAACGTAGATTTTCCGCTCTTCCAATGCATGAAGCAGCACTTCGGACCGGACGCCGTCAAAGGAGCAGGACACGATGTGCGGCGCGGATCCCCGGCCTTTTTTTCCGTTCACATGCGCGCCTTCGATCTGCTCCAGACCCTCCGTCAATTCGGCCTTTCTCTGATACATCCGCGTAACGTTGGCTTCCAGATTTTTATACATTATTTCCGCCGCCAAGCCGAGTCCGGCCTCCCCGGGCACGTTTTCGGTCCCGGAGCGCATCCCCTTCTGCTGCCCGCCGCCGTACAAGAGCGGTTTTAATCGGACGCGGTCGGATACGTACAGGAATCCGATGCCCTTCGGCCCGTGGATCTTATGACCTGACACCGATAACAGGTCGATCTTTGCTTTGCCCGGATAGATCGGGTATTTCCCGTAGGCCTGGATCGCATCCACATGGAACCAGACTTCCGGCCACTCGCGGGACAGAAACTCCCCGATCGCCTCTATGGGCTCCACCGCGCCGATCTCATTGTTCACGTACATCACGGACACCAGAACCGTCTCCGGACGCATGGCCGCACGGAGGTCGTCCACCGATACCGTGCCGTATTCATCGGCCCGGAGATACGTCACTTCAAAGCCTTGTTCCTCCAGAAACCGCATCGGGTTCTTCACGCTCGGATGCTCGACCGAAGTCGTGATGAGGTGGTTCCCGTACCGCTTTCTCGACATCGCCGTCCCGATGATCGCCCAGTTATTCGATTCCGTGCCGCCCGAAGTAAAATAGATCTGCTTCGGCTCGCATTTTAACGTGGCCGCGATCCGTTCCTTCGCTTCGCGGACGAGCCGCTCGGCCCGCACGCCCTTTTCGTGGAGGGAAGCCGCATTGCCGAAGTCTTCGTCCATGGCGCGGACGACGAGTCCCTGCACCTCGGGATACACGCGCGTCGTCGCTGAATTGTCCAGATAGATTTCTTTCATGATTCGCTCAACGTATAACTGAGAACGGAAAGAACGAAGATCCCGGCAGTTTCCGTTCGCAAGATCCTTTTTCCGAGCGTCACGACCGTTCCCCCGGCCGCACGGAACTTCTCCAGTTCCTCCTGCTCGAATCCGCCTTCGGGACCGATCACGACGCCGATCTTCCCGCTTTTCGGAAGCCCGGCAATGACCTCTCTCGTCCTTCCCATGTCTTCCGCGCATTCGTACGGCACCAGCAGCGCGTCCATCGTTTTCGCGTATTCCGCCGCTTCTTTCACCGTCATCACCGGCAGGACCTTCGGAACGGCGTTCCGTCCCGCCTGCTTCGCCGCCGCTTCGGCGATCGCCTGATAGCGTTCGATCCTCTTCGCCTCTTTTTTCGGGTCCAGTTTCACGACGGAGCGGTGCATTGCCACCGGAACGATCTCCGAAACGCCGAGTTCGACGGCCTTTTCCGTGATCCACTCGAGTTTGTCGCCCTTCGGAAGTCCCTGAAAGAGCGTGATCCTGACCGGCAGCTCGTTTTCAAACGGCTTTTCGCCGAGGATCTCGAAAACCGCCTCTTCCGCCCCGAAAGAGGAAAGGACGCAGTCGTAGACGCGGTTCTCTCCGTCGGAGATCACCGCTTTTTCTCCCGGCTTCATCCGGAGCACGTTCTTCACGTGATTCACGTCGCCGCCGGTCACCCGGATCTCCCCGCCTGAAACCTGTTCCTTTGTCACAAAAAAGTGATACATACTCTCAACATGCCTTCAAACGCGCCAAAACGGCCTTATTTGCCGTTTTTCTGAAGCACGAAGCCCATCCACTCTCCGAGCCGGTCCTCGCCGAGGAGGGTCAGTTTTTCGTTTTTCCGGAAAGCCTCAAGCAGCGCCTCCCGTTTCGAATCGATGATCCCGGAAACGAGAAGATACGCTCCCGTCTTCATGTGCCGGACGACTTCCTTCTGTAGCGGAATGATGACGTCCGCGAGGATGTTTGACACGACGACGTCGTAGGACTCGAAGCCGGCGGCTTCCTGCACTTCGGGATCGTCAATGATATTGCCTAAAAGGAACGCGGCCTTTTCCCCGGGGACCCCGTTCACCTGCGCATTCTCTTCTGCCGCCTCAACGGCGAGCGGATCGATGTCCGTCGCGAAAGCGAAGGAGGCGCCGCGTTTTACCGCAAGGATCGAGAGGATGCCGCTGCCGGTACCGACGTCCAGCACCCGGTCGCCCGGTTTCATGTATTTCGACAATGCCTTGATGGATAGCTGCGTCGTCTCGTGCGATCCCGTGCCGAACGCGGTCCCGGGATCGATCTCAATGAGCAGTTTCCCCTCCGCGTTTTCGGGCATTGCCTCCCACGTCGGCTTGATCAGCACGTCGTCCACCGTGAACGGATGGAAAAACGCCTTCCAGTTGTTCACCCAGTCCTCATCCTCGGTTTCCTCTTCCGAAATCGTAAGCGGGCCGGCGTCCATAAACGCCTTCAGACCGTCCAGTCCCTCCCGGACGGCAGAAAGAATCGGGCCGGATCCCTCCGTCCCGTCCATGTAAAAGATCACTTCCGCCCTGCCGTCGTCCGGCAATTGCTTCGGCATGACTTCCTCGTAGATCTCCAGCGTGTCACCGGGCAGGATCGGCTTCCGGTCCCGGATCTCGACGTTCGTGATCCCGCATTCCGAAAGCGTTTCCGCGACCAGCTCCTCCGCTTCCGAAGTCGTTTCGATCGTATACTTTTTCCACTTCATGGCCTATTCGATGAGCATCCCGCCGTCCGTGAACTGATGCAGGACGCCGTCAATGATCATTTTTCCTTTCACAAGTCTTCCGTCCGCCTGCGCGTAAAACTTCTGTCCTCCGTATTCGAACCAGCCGGAAACCAATTCATAATCCGGCCCGGCGTAGAATTGCCCGATGAAGCCTTTTCCGAGACCGCCGTCCGCGTTCGCGTAATAGCAATGACCGTCCATGGTCTCCACCGCGCCGATCCGGAGCATGCCTTTCCCGTCGAAGGCGAACCGCTGCCCGTTCCAGTCCGTGAAGCCGTCCGCCGGATTCACGGCGCCGTCGAAAAGGAACGCCGTCTGAACCGGCTTCTCTTTTCCGGCGGCATCCACCGTAAACACCTGAATGGCGTAGCTTCCCTTCTGGCTGACGTTGAACCGGTATTCGACGTTTTGCCCGACGGGCGTATTGTTATGAAACACGGCAGAGGACGTGCCTTTCCTGAGATCCCAGTACACGACCCGGGCGCGGGCGGCATTGTGCTCCGTCGAATAACGGACCGTCACGGAGGACTCGTCTTCCGCCACGATCTTAATGTCGTGCGGGAACGCCTGGAGCGTCGTCTTCGTCCCGTTGAACCGCGCATAGGCGAATTCGGCAATGTTCTGCGTGTCCAGCGCCGCGAGCCCCTCGTCCGAGTGCATCGTGCAGACGTAGAACCGCTTCCCGTTCCGCTCAAACGCCGTAAGAAGGGTTCCCTTTGCGCCGTACGTGCTGCCCGGTTTTCCGGCAAATACGCCGGGATAGGAATGGATCATGGTGTGGGTATTGTTCATGGAGCGGATGCCGGCGTAATCGGTCGCCGGGATCGAATAACTCAGCGTGCCGAGGATCTTTTTCAGTGACTCGTTGTGCACCGCCTCGCGGAGCACCATGGCCATGTCGTAGGCGCAGGTGTAATGCCCCTCCTCGTCGAGGCCGTGTGCGTTCACGAAATGCGAATGCGTGAGCCCCATTTCCGCCATCCGGTCGTTCATCATCTCCGTGAACGCTTCGATGCTGCCCGCGACGTGCATGGCGAGAATGTTTCCCGCCGCATTCGTGGACGGAAGGATGAGGGCATGAAGAAGGTCGCGCACCGTGACCTTTTCACCCGGTTTGAACGAAGGACGGACGCCCGAGGAATAGATCGCCAGATGAGAAGCCACGGCCTCTTCCGGGATCAAGACTTCATTGTCGAGGGAAACGGATTCGACGGTGACGAGCGCCGTCAGGACCTTCGTGATGCTGGCCGGACGGTAGGCTTCGTACATGTTCCGCCCGAGGAAAAGATTCCCGTCGTCGTCCACCACGGCGAAACCGAGGCTGTCCGTCCGAAGATCGGAACAGTTTCCCGCTTCCTTCGGATCCAAGGGCACGTCCGGGCTGTCCGTCGGGTCCACTGACACCTCGATCGTCTCTCCGTGCTCGTCGGTCTCATACCGGTGGGATTCCGAAGTATCCTGCCAGGAATCCGTGTTTCCCGGTGTTCCCGTGCCTTGCGACGGCTTCCCCTCCGCGCAGCCGAACAGAGCCGCTGAAAGCAGCAGGGCCGAAAGCAGGGCGATTCGTTTTTTCAGGGAGCGGGGGCTCATGATCCGTCAAACTCCGTTCTTCTCACATCCGTGCAATTTCGATTTACAAAAAAGGGGGCTTCCGAAGAAGCCCCTTCCCTTTGCGTGCGACAGGATTCGAACCCACGACCTTCTGGTCCGTAGCCAGACGCTCTATCCAGCTGAGCTACGCACGCATTTGTCTTAACGACAATGAGGTATTATAACCGCTTCTTCTCGGTTTGTCAACCGTTTTTCGGAAGGATTCAGAACCGGAAAAACGCCCGGAGCGCTTCCTCCGTTCCTTCCGCTTCCTCGATGCTGCCCAGCCCTTCCGAAATGCCGAGCAACAGGATCCCGCATACGACGATGAGTACCGCCAGATACTGACTCTTCTTCAGTTTTTCCTTCAGGAAGATCCTGGAAAGGATCACCGAAACGATGCAGTACGAAGCCACCACCGGGGCCGCCAGGACCGGATCGCGGCTCATGGCAAACACGTAAAACACCTGTCCGAACTGCTCGGCGACGGCTGCGGCGCCTTTCGGCCATTCACTCTTCCGGAACGGATTGTAGGGCTTCTTCTCCTTGATCCAGAGGAAGATGAAAGCGCCGATCCCGGCAATGAAAAACGTCAGTCCGTACAGTACGAGCACGTCGATCTCGCCGAGGCCGAGTCCCACCTCTCCGTCCAGAATAATGCCGTCCGCGGCCGTGCCGATCGTGTCAAATACACAGTAGAGGATCGGGAACAATAACGCCAATGCGCCGTACCGGTATTTCCGGTTCCCGGATTCCTTGATGACCGCGCGTTCTTCCTTCGAAAGACGCTGCTCCACGATCGCCAGAAGAATCACGCCGGCAATGACCGCCACGGTTCCGGCGACGTCTAACGCCGTATACTCTTCCCAGAAATTCGTGATCTTTCCGGTGACCAGGAAAAAGACCACCATGGCAAGCATTGAAAAGGCGCCGGAGGCATTCTGCACCGGAGAAACGATCGAGATCTCCAAATACCTGAGACCGGCATAGCCGATGACCATCGAAATGATGTACCCGAGTGATGCCGGAAGGTACTTGATCCCGTTCGTAAAGATGGAACTTCCGTTCAACCGACTTTCGGAAAAAGGAATGAGCGCCAGGGATACGATCCCCATCACCAGACCGACCCAGACCGCCAGTTTCAGATGTGAATACCGGTCGTGTTCATCCGTTCCCTTTTTGTAGAACAGATCGGCCACGCCCCAGCCGATCACGCAAATGACCGCAAAAAACAGCCACGACATTTGAATGCATCTCCCTTCACAAAGCCACGTATTTCAAGCCGCCGACAGCATTATTTTACCTAAAAGACGGCCATTATTCAAGGACTATTTTGCCCGGCCTACACCACCTGGAACAGATAAAACTTCAGGTATTCCGTCTCCGGCACGTTCCAGAGCACCGGGTGGTCCGCGGCCTGCTGCCGGACCTCGATCTGTTTGAGTTCCACGCCCGCGTCTTTCGCCGCGCTCCGAAGCATCTTTTCAAAACGCTCGTTCGGCATGAAGTGCGAGCAGGAAGCCGTCGCGAGATATCCGCCGCGGGGCAGGAGTTTCATTGCCCGGTAATTGATCTCCTTATAGCCTTTTTCCGCGTTCTCCGCGGTTTTTCTGGATTTCGTGAACGCGGGCGGATCCAGAATGATGAAATCGTAAGGATGTCCGCCCTGCTTTTCCAATGCGGGCAAAAGATCGAATACGTCGGCGACGAGGAAGTCCATCCGGTTTTCGAGCCCGTTTAGCACGGCGTTCTGTTTCGCCATGTCGATTGCCGCAGCCGACACGTCGACCGCCGTCACGTGCAATGCTTCTCCCTTTGCCGCATTCAGCGCAAACGAGCCGGTGTGCGTAAAGCAGTCCAGCACCTTCTTTCCTTTCGCAAGGCGCATGACCGCGAGGCGGTTGTATTTCTGGTCCAGGAAAAAGCCCGTCTTCTGGCCGTTCTCCACGTCCACAGAATAAGTGATCCCGTTCTCCGTGATCCGCGTCACGGCGCTTTCCGGCACGGTTTCGTCCCCGAACCGGTACCAGCCCTTGTATTTCGGAAGGCCCTCCAGCGTCCTGATGCTGCTTTCGTTCCGTTCGTAAAGCCCGTCAATGATTTCTCCGCCCGCCCTGAGCTGCCGCACGATCTCGCGGAAGATGAAGTCCTTCCGGTCGTCAATGCCCTTCGAGAGGACCTCTGCGACGAGAAGATTCGAGAACCGGTCGACGGTCAGGCCCGGAAATCCGTCCGCCTCTCCGAAAATGAGGCGGCAGGCGGAAAAATCCGCACCCATCACGGTTCTCCGGTAGTCCAGAGCGTACTGGATCCGACGGAAAAAGAACGCTTCGTCGAAGCGGTCGTTGGCGTTTTTGGAAAGGATCCGGACACGGATCTTGCTTTTCGCATTGAAAAAGCCGGTGCCGAGGTATTTGCCGCCTTCGGTCACGACGTCCGAAAGCGCGCCGTCCGGCACTTCGCCGTCGTTTGCGGGACGGCCGTCCTGAAGCAATACGGAAAGCACCTCTCCCTCATACACCCATGGGTGACCGTCTTCCACCCAGCGCGTGCCCTTTTTCGTGATCACAGTCTTCGGAAAATCGCGTTCCGTTTTCATTCCGTCACCCGTACGTTTTTATGATCTCTTCCGCGACGTTCCGTTTCGGAACGCAGCGGTTCATTGCCTGTTTTTCGATGAAGCGGTGCGCGTCCTGCTCGGTCATCTTGAGTTCGCTGATGAGGAGCCATTTCGCGCGGTTGATGAGCCGGATCTCCTTCATCTTCTCTTCCAGCGACTGCGTCTTGCTTTCGGACTTCCGGGTCCGCTCCCTGGCGCTCACGAGCCACCCCGACGCGGTTTCCAGTATGCTTTCGGAAAGCGGTTTCTGCAAAAGAAACACGCCGTGCTTCGCAAGTTTCTCATAGGAAGCGCTGAACTGTTCCGTCTCCGCGAGGAAAAGCACGACCGCATCCGTTTCCGCCACGGCGTCGATCGCAAACCGGACGGTCCCGCCTTCCGATGGATGATCGTCCAGAATGATGAAATCGAAGGCGCGCTCCGCCATGCCGCGTTTCGCGCTGCTCACGTTCGTGACGACGTTCACGGGAGAAAAGAAGGGCGCGGAAAAGACGCCCGAAAGGACTTCGACGTTCCTTTCCGACGGCGACATGATCAGCACGCTGTAGACCTGTTCCTGCAGGTTCACCTTTCCGTCCCCCGTTTCCTTACGCTTACTCCGAGCAGTAGATCTCCCGGATCTTCTTCGGCAGGGAAGTCCGGATGAACGCGTCTTCCAGCGCCGCTTCCTTCGCTTTTTCCAGACTCTCCGGGAGTTTCTTCAGACCGGAAAGTTCCGCCTCGTCCGTCCGGAACAGGTTCTTGTCCGTCGGTGCAGGCGGCATCATGCCGTCCCGGATCCCTCGTAATGCGGCCCGGATGATGAGCGTGAACGCAAGATACGGATTCGCGAGCGGATCCGGAGAACGAAGTTCCGCCCGGCAATACTCTTCCGCTGCCGCCGGCACCCTGACGAGCTGCGACCGGTTTTCACCGGACCAGGAGACGTACCGCGGCGCCTTCATCTGACCGAGCCGCTCGTAGGACGCCTCGACCGGATTCAAGAACACCGTCATCGGCACTGCCTTATCGAGGATCCCGGCAATAAGGTGCGGCAGCATCTCCCCGGATTTCCCCGGACGCACGGAGATGTTGATGTGGAAGCCGTTTCCCGGGGCGCCCTTGATCGGCTTCGGCGAAAAGTTCGCGGCGAGGCCGTTTTTCCTCGCGACGCTCTTCACAACGGTCTGGAACGTCATTGCATTGTCGGCCGCTTCCAGCGCCTCCGTATAGCGGAAGTCGATCTCGTTCTGACCCGGTCCCTCCTCGTGATGCGAGCTTTCCGGACGGATGCCCATCTGCTCCAGCGTCAGGCAGATCTCCCGCCGCACGTTCTCGCCCTTGTCTTCCGGGGCAATGTCCATGTATCCCGCATGATCGTAAGGGATCGACGTGGGTTCATTGTTCTCATCGAGTTCGAACAGATAAAACTCCTGTTCCGCGCCGAAATAGAACGTATAGCCCTCCGCCTTCGCATCTTCGACCGCGGTTTTCAAAAGGGCGCGGGTGTCACATTCGAACGGCCGCCCGTCCGGATAGGTGATGCTGCAGAACATGCGGACCACCTTGCCGTGTTCCGGCCGCCACGGGAGCACCATGAGCGTTTCCGGCTCCGGATGCAGAAAGAGATCCGAATGGGACTCGTCCCCGAACCCCCGGATCGCCGAGGCGTCGAAGGCAATGCCGTACGTAAACGCACGCGGCAGTTCCTCCGGCATGATCGAAATATTCTTCTGTCTGCCGAACACGTCAGCGAACATCAGACGAATGAACTTCACGCCCTCTTCCTGAACGTACTGCAGAACTTCTTCCTTGGAATAATTCATCGCGGCCTCCTTTATTTCAGTAAAGACTACGGAACTAGTATACAACATCGAACCCGATTTTTCCATAATTTTTCAGCGCTGTCGGGAGAATAACGCTTGACAACTCGCCGTTCCGGGTTTACAATGGTCCCGTCGAAGGCAAAGGCGTCTTTGAACTTTAGGGTTCAAGGCGCCTTTTTCTATTGGAATCAAGCATTGAAAGGAGTGCGGAACATGAGTACAGTACCGGATTATTTTGGAAGTATGGTTTTTGACGACCGGGTCATGAGATCCGTTCTGCCCGCAAAAGTCTACAATTCGATGAAGAAGACGATCGACGAGGGCGCGTCGCTCGACATCGGCGTCGCGAACGTCGTGGCGGCCGCCATGAAGGACTGGGCGGTCGAAAAAGGCGCCACGCACTTTACGCATTGGTTCCAGCCTCTTACGGGGATCACCGCCGAAAAACACGACGGCTTCATTGCGCCTTCCCCGGACGGCGGCGTCATCATGGAGTTTTCCGGGAAAGAGCTCGTGCAGGGCGAACCGGATGCCTCGAGTTTCCCGTCCGGCGGCCTCCGGGCGACCTTCGAAGCCCGAGGCTATACGGCCTGGGACCCCACCTCTTACGCCTTCATCAAAGGAAAAACGCTCTGCATCCCGACGGCGTTCTGTTCTTACGGCGGACACGCACTGGACAAGAAAACGCCTCTGCTCCGTTCCATGGAAGCTTTGAACAAACAGGCGCTCCGCATTCTCCGGCTGTTCGGAAAGACGGAAGTGAAGCGCGTCGTTTCTTCCGTCGGCGCCGAGCAGGAATACTTCCTCATCACGAAGGAAATGTACGATCTCCGGCCGGATCTTAAGTTCACGGGCCGCACGCTGTTCGGCGCCAAGCCGCCGAAGGGACAGGAAATGGACGACCACTATTTCGGCGCGATCAAGCCGAAGGTCGCCGAATTCATGGAGGACCTGAACGAGGAGCTCTGGAAACTCGGCATCATGGCGAAAACGGAGCACAATGAAGTCGCGCCGGCGCAGCACGAGCTTGCGCCGATCTACACGACGACCAACGTGGCCTGCGATCAGAACCAGCTGACGATGGAGATCATGCAGAAGGTCGCCTCCCGCCACGGACTCGTCGTGCTCCTGCATGAAAAACCCTTCGCCGGCGTGAACGGTTCCGGCAAGCACAACAACTGGTCCATCGCGACGAACGAGGGCCAGAACCTGCTCTCTCCCGGAGACACACCTTATGAAAACGCGCAGTTCCTGCTCTTCCTTGCGGCCGTGATCCAGGCCGTGGACGATTATCAGGACCTGCTCCGAATCTCGGTCGCCACGGCGGCGAACCACCACCAGCTCGGCGCGAACGAGGCGCCGCCTGCCGTGGTCTCGATGTTCCTCGGCGATGAACTGACAGCCGTTCTGGAAGCATTGGAAACCGATGCGCCGTATCTCGGGACCGAAAAGACGCAATTAAAACTCGGCGTAGACATCCTGCCGAAATTCAACCGGGACACGACGGACCGGAACCGGACCTCGCCGTTTGCCTTCACGGGAAACAAGTTTGAATTCCGGATGCTCGGGTCCTCGAACAGCATTGCCTGTGCAAACATCATGCTGAACGCCGCGGTCGCCGAAAGCCTGAAGCAATATGCCGACCGACTGGAAGGCGCAGCGGATTTCGAAAACGCATTGCACGAACTCATTCAGAAAACGATCCGGGAGCACAAGCGGATCATCTTCAACGGCAACGGCTACGACGACGCCTGGATCAAGGAAGCCACCGAAGTCCGGGGACTTCTGAACTACCGGACGACCGCGGACTGCATGCCGCATCTCATGGACGAAAAGAACGTCCGGATGCTGACCGGTCATCAGGTCTTCACCGTTGAGGAAATGAAGTCCCGCCGGGATATCATGCTGGAGAATTACTGCAAGGCCGTGACGATCGAGGCGAATACGATGGTCGGCATGGCGAAGACCGGCATTGCGCCGGCGGTCGCCGGATTTGCCGCCTCCCTCGCGAAGGACGCCTCGGTGAAAAAGGCGCTGGATCCTTCGATCGCCTGCCTCTATGAGACCGGCCTCGTGAAGCGGCTTTCCGAACTCTCCGACCGCATTGCGGCCAAGGCGGAGGAACTGGAAGCAGAGATCATCCTGCTCGGAGAGGCGACGGACGTCATCGCCGAATCGGTGCTGATCCGCGACCGGATCCTTCCGAAGATGTGCGAACTCAGGATCATTTCCGACGAAGCCGAGACGGTGACGGCGAAATCCGCCTGGCCGTTCCCGACCTACGCCGACATCCTGTTCAGCGTCCGGTGAGGTGCGTCATGTGTTCGATCATCGGCTATACCGGCTCGCCCGAAGACATAACGGCGTTCGAGACCGGATTCCAGAAAACCAAATCCCGCGGGCCGGACGACAGCCGGGTCATTGACACCGGAAACGGACTGCTCGGCTTCCACCGCCTTTCGATCATGGGCCTGACGCCCTCCGGAATGCAGCCGTTTTCCCTGAACGGATCTTACGTGGTCTGCAACGGAGAGCTCTACGGCTTTGAAAAGGAGCGGGAAAAACTGAAGGCGAAGGGCTACACCTTCGAAAGCGACAGCGACTGCGAGATCATCCTTCCGATGTATTTCGAGTACGGGACCGACATGTTCCGGAGGCTCGACGCCGAATTCGCCATGATCCTCTACGACGGCAGGACCGGGGAATACGTCGCGGCCCGCGATCCGATCGGCATCCGTCCGCTCTACTACGGGTACGACGGACGGGGAACGATCGTCTTTGCGAGCGAGGCGAAGAACCTCGTGCCGATCGTGAAGGAGATTCGGCCCTTCCCGCCGGGACACTATTATAAAAACGGCGTCTTTACGTGCTACGAGGACATTGCCCGCGTGGATAAAGTGTGTCACGACGACCTCGAGACCGCCTGCCGGAACATCCGCGAAAAACTGATCGCCGGCGTGAAAAAGCGCCTCATCTCCGATGCGAAGGTCGGTTTTCTGCTTTCCGGCGGCCTGGATTCCTCTCTGGTGTCCGCCATCGCGGCAAGGGAAAGCGAGAAACCGATCCGCACGTTCGCGATCGGCATGAGTGAGGACGCGATCGACTTAAAGTACGCGAGACAGGCGGCGGACTTCATTCACTCCGACCATACCGAAGTCTACATGACGCCGGACGAAGTGATCGGATCGCTCGAAGAGGTCATCCATCTTCTCGGAACTTACGACATCACGACGGTCCGGGCGAGTATGGGCATGTACCTGGTCTGCAAGGCGGTCCATGAAACGACCGACATCCGCGTGCTTCTGACCGGCGAGATCTCCGACGAACTTTTCGGCTACAAATACACGGACTTCGCGCCGAACGCGGAGGAATTCCAGAAGGAATCGGAAAAGCGGATCCGGGAACTGCACATGTACGACGTGCTCCGGGCCGACCGCTGCATTTCCGTCAATTCCCTCGAAGCCCGCGTTCCGTTCGGCGATCTGGACTTCGTCCGGTACGTCCTTTCTCTGGACCCGGAAATGAAGATGAACCGGTACGGAAAAGGGAAGTATCTGCTCCGCCACGCGTTTGAAGGGCTCGACTGCCTGCCGGACGGCATCCTCTGGCGCGAAAAAGCGGCCTTTTCCGACGCCGTAGGACATTCGATGGTCGATTACCTCAAAGAATACGCCGAGGCGAAATACACCGATTCTGAGTTCAATGAGCGGCGCCTGCGCTACGGTCATGCGCAGCCCTTCACGAAAGAATCCCTGCTCTACCGGGAGATCTTCGAAAAGTATTACCCGGGACAGTCGGAAATGATCGCGGACTTCTGGATGCCGAACAAGTCCTGGGAGGGCTGCAACGTGAACGATCCGTCCGCCCGCGTGCTGAAGAACTACGGGGCGAGCGGCATCTGAGGAACTGAAAAAAGTCTCCCCGGAAGGAAACGGCCGGACGGGGACATGAGAAAAGGGGAAAAGACACCATGGGAAACACTGCGATCGTCGGGATCAACTGGGGCGACGAAGGAAAAGGCCGGATGGTCGACCTCATTGCCCGGGACTATGACGTCGTCGTCCGTTATCAGGGCGGCGGGAACGCCGGACACACCGTCGTGAATGAAAAGGGAAAGTTCGCGCTGCACCTCATTCCCTCCGGCATCTTTCAGGAAGGCACCGTGAACGTGATCGGAAACGGCGTCGCACTGGACCCGGAGAATCTTTGGAAAGAGATCCTGGAGCTCCGCTCGAAGGGCGTTTCCGTCACCCCGGAGAACTTAAGAATCAGCAGCCGCGCTTCTCTCCTGCTCCCCTGGCACCGCGACCTCGACGCGCTCGAGGAGGCGCGGCTCAAGGACCGGAAATACGGATCGACGAAGCAGGGCATTGCCCCGTTCTACTCGGACAAATATCAGAAAAAGACCGTGCTTGCGGGCGAACTCTTCTATCCGGAAAAAGCAAAAGCGCATTTCAATGAATTGCTGGAATGGAAAAACCTGATTCTGAAAGGCGTGTACGGCGCCGAAGAGTGGACTTACGAAGCACTGGAACGCTGGCTCAATGCATATTGCCTCCCCATGCTTCCCTTCGTCACCGATACCGGCGCCTTCCTTTCTTCCGCGAAGGCCGCAGGAAAGAACCTCCTTTTCGAAGCGCAGCTCGGCGCGCTCCGCGACCTGGACTACGGCATTTATCCCTATACGACCTCTTCCAATACGCTTGCCGCCTATGCGCCGGTCGGCGCGGGGCTGCCGTCTGCAAAGATCGACCGCGTGATCGGCGTCGTGAAGGCGTATTCCACCTGCGTCGGAGAAGGACCGTTCGTCGCGGAACTCTTCGGGGAGGAGGCGGACCGGCTTCGGGAAGCCGGTGCGGAATACGGCGCAAAGACCGGACGGCCGCGGAGAGTCGGGCCCATCGATCTCGTCGCGACGCGTTACGGCGTCGAAGTGCAGGGGGCGACGGACATTGCCCTCACCAAACTGGACGTGCTCGGTTATCTGGACCGGATCCCCGTCTGCACGAAATACCGGATCCGCGGCGAAGAAACCGACCGCTTCCCCTTCGTTTCCGAGCTCGACGAAGCCGAGCCCGTGATCGAATATCTGAACGGCTGGCACTCGGATCTTTCCGGGATCCGTACGTTTGAGGACTTGCCTGAAGCCGCAAGGAACTATATACTGTATATCGAGAACGCGATCCGCTGTCCGGTCACCTACGTTTCGGTGGGCGCCGCGCGGGATGAGATCATACTGAGGTGATTTTCGTTCTCGGAAAAGGAGAAAAACGCATGACAGACCGTTACGAATCCCCCCTGTCGACGAGATACGCTTCGAAGGAAATGCTCCGTCTTTTTTCGGAAGACGAGAGATACGTCACCTGGCGGAAACTCTGGGTCGCGCTCGCTGCAGCGGAGCGCGATCTCGGACTCCCGATCACGGGCGAGCAGGTCGCGGAACTGGAAGCGCACGTCACGGACATTGATTACGAACTCGTCCGGGCACGGGAAAAGGAAGTCCGACACGACGTCATGGCCCACGTGTATGCATACGGGAAGGCCGCGCCGAAAGCGGCGG
This sequence comes from Lachnospiraceae bacterium, assembly GCA_016281555.1. Lineage (GTDB taxonomy): Bacteria > Bacillota > Clostridia > Lachnospirales > Lachnospiraceae > UBA1267. The sequence continues at coordinate 29,330 of JAEEIV010000043.1, forward strand.
GCATCATTCATCTCGGTGCAACGAGCTGCTACGTGACGGACAATGCCGACCTCATCATCTACCGGGACGCGCTCCGGCTTATCCGGCGGCGTCTCGTGCAGGTCATTGCCAATCTGGCGGCCTTCGCCGGGCGGTACAAGGCATTGCCGACGCCGGGGTACACGCATTATCAGCCGGCGCAGTTCACGACCGTCGGAAAGCGCGCTGCGCTCTGGATGCAGGACTTCGTCTCCGACCTCGAGGAACTCGATTTCGTCCTTTCGACGCTGAAATTCCTCGGCTGCCGCGGAACGACCGGCACCGAAGCAAGTTTTCTCGACCTCTTCGACGGCGACGGCACGAAAGTCGACCTCATGAACCGGGAAATCGCAATGAAGTTCGGTTTTTCGGAATGCTTCCCGGTCTCAGGACAAACCTATCCGAGAAAGACGGACGCCCGCATCCTGAACGCACTCTCTTCGATCGGACAGAGCGCGTACCGGATGGCCGGGGACGTCCGCCTGTTACAGCATGACCGGCAGATCGACGAGCCCTTCGAAACGCACCAGATCGGCTCTTCGGCAATGGCCTACAAGCGGAATCCGATGCGCTCCGAACGGATCGCTTCGCTCTCCCGCTATCTTATGACCGACGCCCTGAACGCTTCCCTGACCGCATCTTCGCAATGGCTGGAGCGCACCCTCGACGATTCGGCGAACCGCCGGATCTCGCTGCCGGAAGGCTTTCTGGCCGCCGACGCGGTCCTCCGCCTGCTGACGAACGTCACCTACGGCCTCAAAGTCAATGAAAAAATCATCGAAAACGCGGTCCGCGAGTACCTGCCGTACGTTGCGACCGAAAACCTCATGATGGAAGCCGTGAAGCGCGGCGCCGACCGTCAGGAGGTCCACGAGATCATCCGGCAATGCTCCATGGAAGCGGCCGCGAAAAGCAAGGCCGGCGAGGACTATGACCTCATTGCCGAACTCGCCGAGAATCCGGCGTTCCGCTTGAAAGAGACGGAAATCGCGGCCGTCGGGGATCCGGCGCACTACACGGGCCGCGCCGAAGAACAGGTCGAACAGTATCTGAAAGAGACCGCTCCGCTCGTCCGGGGCGTCGAAGCCGCGGATGAGACGATAGAGTTATAAGGCGTACGGGAGGAAACCATGGAAAAGGTGCTTGTGTTGGATTTCGGAGGACAGTATGACGAGCTGATCGCCCGCCGCGTCCGGGATCTCAGGGTCTACGCGGAGTTAAAGTATTTCGATCAGGTCACGGTCGAGGAGATCCGGGCCGAGGGGTATGCCGGGATCATCTTTACCGGCGGTCCGAACAGCGTGAACGATCCCGCGTCTCCGAGTTTCGACAAAGCGATCCTTTCGCTCGGCGTCCCGGTCCTCGGCATCTGCTACGGGCATCAGCTGCTGGCGAAACTCTCCGGCGCCGAAGTGCGTCCGGCGGAGGGCGGCAGCGAATACGGGAAGACGGAATTGACGGCGGATCCTTCCGGACTGTTTGAAGGCATTCCGGAAAGCAGCACGGTCTGGATGAGCCACACGGACTACGTCGCCGGGCTGCCGGAAGGCTTCCGGGTCCTCGCAAAAACGGCGAGCTGCCCGGTCGCCGCGATGGGCAATGAGGAAAAAGCGCTGTACGGCGTGCAGTTCCACCCGGAAGTCACGCATACCGTTTACGGAAGGACGCTGCTGCGAAACTTCCTGTTCGGGATCTGTCATTGCCGGGGCGACTGGACGATGGACGATTTCATTGACCGGACCGTGAAGGAATACGCGGAAAAACTGCAGGGAAAGAAAGTGCTGCTCGCCCTGTCGGGCGGCGTGGATTCCTCCGTCGCGGCGGCGCTCATGCACCGCGCGGTCGGCGACCGTCTGACCTCCGTGTTCGTGGACCACGGTCTGCTCCGGAAGAACGAGGGCAATGAAGTCGAGGAAGTCTTCCGCGGGCGCTTCGGGATGAACTTCGTCCGGATCAACGCCGAAGACCGGTTTTTAGGCAAACTGGCCGGCGTCACGGAGCCGGAGAAAAAGAGAAAAATCATCGGTGAGGAATTCATCCGCGTCTTCGAAGACGAAAGCCGTGCGCTTGGGCATCAGGACTTTCTGGTGCAGGGCACCATTTATCCGGACGTCATCGAAAGCGGCAAGGGCGGTTCCGCCACGATCAAGAGCCATCATAACGTCGGCGGACTGCCGTCCGTCATGGATTTTGAGGGGATCATTGAGCCGCTCCGGAACCTGTTCAAGGACGAAGTGCGGGCGGTCGGACTGAAACTCGGTCTGCCGGAAGCGCTCGTGATGCGGCAGCCCTTCCCCGGTCCCGGACTCGCGGTCCGGATCATCGGAGAAATCACGAAAGAAAAAGCAGATACGCTCCGGGAGGCGGATGCGATCTACCGGGAGGAACTTGAAAAAGCGGGCGTGCGCCCGAGTCAGTATTTCGCAGTGCTGACCGATACGAGAAGCGTCGGCGTCATCGGCGACGCCAGAACGTACGGACATACCGTCGCGCTGCGCGCCGTCGCGACCGACGATTTCATGACGGCCGACTGGGTCAGGATCCCGTATGAGGTCCTCGAAACCGCGAGCCGGCGCATCACAAACGAAGTAAAATCGATCAACCGCGTGGTGTACGACATCACGTCGAAGCCGCCGGCCACGGTGGAATGGGAGTAACGGGACAGGAAACATCGGGGATTCGGACTACATGGGAGGCGATCAAATGACGAAGTATATTTTTGTAACGGGAGGCGTCGTATCCGGGCTCGGAAAAGGCATTACCGCAGCATCGCTCGGAAGACTTCTGAAAACGCGGGGTTTGAAAGTCGCCGCACAGAAACTGGATCCGTACATCAACGTCGATCCGGGCACGATGAGTCCGTACCAGCACGGCGAAGTCTTCGTGACGGAAGACGGCGCGGAGACCGACCTCGACCTCGGTCATTACGAGCGGTTCATTGACGAAGACCTGAACAAATACTCCAACCTGACGACCGGAAAAGTGTTCTGGAACGTGTTGAACAAAGAGCGGCGCGGCGAGTACCTCGGGTCCACCGTGCAGATCATTCCGCACATCACGAACGAGATCAAAAACTTCATCTACAACGTCGGCAAGCACTCCGACGCGGACATCGTCATTACCGAGATCGGCGGCACGATCGGCGACATCGAATCCCAGCCTTTCATTGAGGCCGTCCGTCAGATCTCGCTCGAGGTCGGCCGGGAAAACAGCCTCTTCATTCACGTGACGCTCGTGCCCTACCTGCACGGTTCGGAAGAACACAAGACGAAGCCCACGCAGCATTCGGTCAAGGAACTGCAGGGAATGGGCGTCAATCCGAACATCATCATCCTCCGGTGCGACGAGCCGCTGGAACCGCCGATCTTCGAAAAGATCGCATTGTTCTGCAACGTCAAGAAGGACTGCGTCATCGAAAATATCACGCTGCCGAATCTTTACGAAGCGCCGCTGATGCTGGAGAGATCGAATTTTTCCGGCATCGTCTGCCGGGAGCTCGGGATCGACGCGCCGGAGCCTGATCTCTCCGACTGGACGGCCATGGTGGAACGGATCAAATCCCGGCCCTATACCGTGCACATCGGGCTCGTCGGCAAATACGTCGGCCTGCACGACGCATACCTTTCGGTCGCGGAAGCGCTCCGCCACGCCGGATACTTCAAGGATTCCCACATCAAGATCCACTGGATCAATTCCGAAGAGATCACCGAGCAGAACGTGGCCGAGATCCTCGGAGGCCTCGACGGGATCATCGTCCCGGGCGGCTTCGGCAACCGCGGGATCGAGGGCATGATCACGTCTGCGCGTTACGCACGCGAACAGAACGTGCCCTACTTCGGCATCTGTCTCGGTATGCAGACGGCGGTCATTGAGTTCGCGCGTCACGCGGCGGGCATTGCCGATGCGAACTCCGGCGAATTCGACGAACAATGCCGTCATAAAGTCATCGACTTCATGCCCGGTCAGAGCAATGAAGTCGACAAAGGCGGCACGCTCCGGCTCGGCGCTTACCCCTGCGTGATCCAGAGCGGCACGACGATGGAACGCTGCTACGGCACGAACCGGATCAGCGAGCGTCACCGCCACCGTTATGAGTTCAATAATGATTATCGGGAATTGCTGGAAAAATGCGGGCTTACGCTGAGCGGCATCTCGCCGGACGGTCTCCTCGTCGAAACCGTGGAACTTTCCGATCGCCCCTTCTTCGTCGGGGTGCAGTACCATCCGGAATTCAAGTCCCGCCCGAACAAACCGCATCCTCTGTTTCTAGGATTCATCGGCGCGGCAGTGGACCGGATGATGGCTTCGAAGAAGCCCGAATGAGCTTGGATCAAAGAAGGCGCTTGTACGTCTCCAGCAGACTGAACATGTGATATTCCATCACCCAGAGCGCGTTGGAATATCGGGGCTCCGTGTCCCGGACGACGCGAAGCAGGGGAACGATGTATCTCTCCGTCTCTGTGATGTACTCGACCATCCGGTCCCGCGTGAATCCGAGCGCCATGTTCGACAGGTTATTGACCCGGTCCAGGATCTTGACCAGCGCCGCCTTCGGATTCTTCGATATTTCCTCGTAATAGCGCTTTTTCGCGATCTGCCGGTCGAGTCCGGCGGCGTCGAACGTCACGAGGCGCACGATCTCGCGCACGGTGTCACTAAACGGCAATTCCTCCAATGCGACGTGACAGTCTTCCACGACGTCGTGGAGCAGGATCGCGGACAATACGTCGTCGTCCCGGATCCCGATCGAGAACGCCTCGCAGGCCATGGTCAGCGGGTGATTGATGTAGGGAACGTCCGCCTGCTCGCCTTTTCTCGTCTGACCGTCGTGCTTGTCGCGGATGTAGGGCAATGCCCTCGCCGTATCCTCAAGTCCCCGTTCGACCGCCACGGTCTTCGCATAAGCGTACATCTGCTCTTCATTGAACAGGCGTTTGCGTCTCGGCCAGTCCGGCAAAACACATTCTTCCAGAAGGCGGCCTGCCGTGGTGCCGAGGATCTTCGCGAGCGGGACCAGCTTGCCGACGTCCGGCGCGTACTCGTCCCGCTCCCAGCCGGAAACCGCCTGGAACGAAACGCCCAGTTTCTCCGCGAGTTCCGCCTGTGTCAGACCTGCCTTCTTTCTGTATTCCGAAATCTGTTTCCCGAGACTCATGGTCCTTACATTTCCCCGTTCAGAAGTCTCTGAAGTCTGGAGGATCTGCCGCCGATTTCAGCCACGGCTTGCTCCGTCGGGATGTCGTTCTTTCCGCTTTCCATGTAGTTCCTGAGCACGCCGACCAGAATGAACGGACGGACGAAGGCGGAGTGGATGATGCCCCACAGGATCAGCGCGCCGATCGCTGCGGCAATGAGGATGACCATCTTCGGATCCTGGAACGCTGCCGGAAGCTCAAACTCCATACGTACGGCCATCTCTCCGAGTTCTTCGGTCAGTTTCGTAAATGCGCTCGGGATCATCGAGAAGATTCCGAAGAGGATGCCGAAGAACGCGCCGCCGACCAGAATGAGAAACAGCATGCTCATTCCGAAGATACGGCCGGCATTCCTAAGCAGCGTCTTTCCGTGCTTGAAGAACACCGCTGCGCCTTCCAATGCCGCTCTGCCCGCCTTCTGCTCTTTCCTGAAGAAGACCCAGCCGAGGCAGCAGTCGCAAAGATAACCGACGACGGTCTGGATGCCGCTGTTTACCGTGCTCGCGATCCCGCCGCCGACGTCACCACCGATCTTGTTTCCGAAGGACGTGAGTCCTCTGCCGAGCTGCTGGAACAGCGCCTTGATCGCATTCGTGATCGCAAAGAACACCAGAACCGTGGTGAAGCGTTCCTTCACCGTTTTTATGCCTTCTTCATATACATTGTCCGGAAGAGAATCCTCCGTGACGCCTTTCGTCATCATTGCGATCTGGCCTGCCTTATAGCGGAACCCCACGTACTTTAAGAACAGGGAGATGAGAATGATGCCGATGATGAGGGCAATGAACAGCCCGATGAGACCTTTATTGCTGATTTTCTCCGCGATGAAAAAGCCGGCCGTCACAATGCCGCCCAGCACCAGGAACGCCAGAATGTCGACAAGGAGCCGGCGTAACGAGAACGTCAATGTCTTTTGGTAAATCTCTTTGTTGGTCATGGTAAACTCCTTTTTGCACATCATCGTTGGCAAAACTTTATCTTTATTGATTATAGCAAATCTGCAGGAATAACTCAAGCGATAAAACGAAGCGGCGGCACGAAAGCCGACCCGCCGCAAAGCCGTCCGATTCGAGAATACCGCTTGCGAAACCCGGAGAAAACGGGTACAATGTAATTATGATCCGAAAAAGGAGAATGCGCCATGTCGAAAGCCGATGAGATATTCATTCAGAACATGAAAGACATCATGGAGACCGGATTCTGGGATACGGATCTTTCCGTGCGCCCGCATTGGGAAGACGGCACGCCTGCGCACACGGTGAAAAAGTTCTGCATCGTCAACCGGTACGACCTTAGAGAGGAATTGCCGATCTTAACGATCCGGAGGACCGCATTCAAATCCTGCCTCGGGGAACTGCTTTGGATCTGGCAGAAAAAATCCAACAACGTGCACGATCTGAACAGTCACATCTGGGATGCCTGGGCGGACGAAACCGGGTCGATCGGAAAAGCCTACGGCTACCAGCTGGCCAAGAAATCCGTTTACCCGGAAGGCGAGTTCGATCAGGTGGACCGCGTGCTTTACGACCTTAAGCACAATCCGCAGTCCCGCCGGATCATGACGAACATTTACAACTTCGAAGACCTGCACGAGATGAACCTATATCCCTGTGCTTATTCGATGACGTTTAACGTGTCCGGAAAAACGCTGAACGGCATCCTGAACCAGCGGAGCAACGACATGCTGACCGCGAACAACTGGAACGTTTTACAGTATTCGCTGCTGCTCATCATGCTGGCCCAGGTGTCCGGTCTTGAGGCCGGAGAACTCGTGCACGTCATTGCGGACGCGCACATCTACGACCGGCACATCGATCTCGTGAAGGAAGTGATCGCGAAGCCGATGCATCCCGCACCGAAGCTCATCGTCGATCCGAACGTCAAGGATTTTTACGATTTCAAACTCAGTTCTTTCAAACTGGAAAACTATGAATACGAGGAGTTGGGACAGAAGATCCCGGTAGCGATATGATCATTGCCATCTTAAACTGTGACGAAAAATGGGGCATCGGAAAGAAGAACGACCTGCTCTTCCATCTTCCGCTCGATATGAAATTCTTCCGCGAAACGACCTCGGGCCATACGGTCGCGATGGGCGAGAATACGTTGCTCAGTTTTCCGGGCGGAAAACCGTTAAAAAAGCGAACGAACATCGTGCTCTCCGCAGATGAAACCCATAACTACGAAGGCGTCGTGAACGTCCACTCTTTCGAGGACTTTCTTCTGGAGATCCGTGACCGCGCCAAAAAGGAAGACGTGTACATCATCGGAGGCGCTTCGATCTACCGCCAGATGCTGCCGTACTGCGCGAAAGTTCTGCTGACAAAGGTGCACCGTGACGGGGGCGCCGAAGTCTTCTTCCCGAATCTCGATGAGATGGAAAACTTCGTCATCACCGATTCCTCCGAACCCGTGATGGATGGAGAAATCGAGATTCAGTTCCTCACCTATCAGAATCTCAAACCAAAGCAGATCCGGAAAAGCCGGAAACCGCGTCTTTAATGCACACCGAAGAAAATGTCGCCGTAGGTCGGGAAGGGCCAGTATTCCTTCGCGACCAGCAGTTCTAATTCATCCGCCGCGAGACGGAGTTTTTCCATGATCGGCAGGATGGAATCCCGCACCCACATGGCCTGTTCCGTGGAATCCACGAACGTCTCGGACCGCGCCAACAATTTCCGCAAAGTTTCCGTCCGCTCAAACAGGATCGCAGTCAGGGAAGAGAGTTTCTTCGCCGTCTCTTCCTCGAACGGGGCCGGAATGCCGGCTTTCGCCTTCACCGCCGCCTCTTCCAATACCTTCTCCGTATAAGCCGCGACTGCAGGAAGGATCTCCTTCTTCGACATTTCCACCATCGTCCGTGCTTCGATCTCCACGGTCTTATAGTAGTTCTCCATATGGATTTCCATACGGGAACGCATCTCGCTTTCCGTAAAGATGCCGAGACTCGTGAACAATTCCAGGTTTTTCGGATCCAGGGAATGCGCTCTCGCATCCGGCGTCGTCTGATAGTTCGACAGGCCGCGGACTTCCGTCGCCTCCCGGATCCATGCATCGTCGTAGCCGTTTCCGTTGAAGATGATGCGTTTGTGACGGTGGATGGAATCGCGAAGCAATGCATGCAACGCCTCGTTCAGATCCGGCGCTCCCTGCAATGCGTCGGCGAACCGGTTCAGCACCTTCGCGACCGCACTGTTCAGTGCAATGTTCGCGCCGGCGATCGAGTTCGACGAACCCACCATACGGAATTCGAATTTATTGCTCGTGAAGGCAAACGGCGACGTACGGTTCCGGTCCGTCGTGTCCCGCTTCAGTTTCGGAAGAACGTCCACGCCGAGCTTGATCGTACGTTCCTGACAGCCCTTATACTCCTCGTCGCGCTCAATGGCTTCGAGGATCCCCGTCAGTTCATCTCCTAAAAATACGGAAATCACGGCCGGCGGCGCTTCGCTCGCGCCGAGACGGTGGTCGTTCGCCGCCGACGCAATGGAGATTCGGAGGAAATCCTGATACTCGTCCACGGCTTCGATGATCGCCGTCAAAAACAGCAGGAACTGCGCGTTCTCGTGCGGCGTATCTCCGGGCGACAGCAGGTTCTGTCCGCTGTCGGTGGCGATCGACCAGTTATTGTGCTTGCCGGAGCCGTTCACTCCCGCAAACGGCTTTTCATGCAGAAGACAAACGAGCTGATGTTCCCTCGCCAGACGCTGCATCATCTCCATGACGAGCTGGTTCTGGTCCGTCGCGATGTTCGCCGTCGTGTAAATGCAGGCAAGCTCATGCTGCCCGGGCGCGACCTCATTGTGCTCCGTTTTCGCATAAATGCCGAGCCGCCAGAGTTCCCGGTCCAGGTCTTCCATGAACGCCTTCACGCGGGGCTTGATCACGCCGAAATAGTGATCGTCCATTTCCTGTCCCTTCGGCGGTTTCGCGCCGAAGAGCGTGCGGCCCGTATACACAAGGTCGCGCCGTTTATAGAACTGTTCGCTGTCGATCAAAAAGTATTCCTGTTCCGCGCCGACGGAGGCAATGACCTGCTTCGCCTCGGTATTCGAGAACAGCCGGAGAATGCGAAGCGCCGCTTTATTCAACACTTCCATGGAACGGAGCAGCGGCGTCTTTTTATCGAGTGCCTCGCCTGTATAGGAGCAGAACGCCGTCGGAATGCACAGCGTGTTTCCCTTAATGAACGCCGGAGAACTCGCGTCCCAGATCGTATATCCTCGCGCCTCGAACGTCGCCCGGAGGCCGCCGGACGGGAACGAGGAAGCGTCGGGTTCGCCGCGCATGAGTTCCTTTCCGGAAAACTCCATGAGACAAGAGCCGCCTTCGCCCGGAACGACGAAGCCGTCGTGTTTCTCCGCCGTGACGCCGGTCATCGGCTGGAACCAATGGGTAAAATGCGTGGCGCCGCGCTCGACCGCCCAGTCTTTCATGGCTTCGGCGACCGCTTTCGCCACGGACGGATCCAGTCCCCTGCCCTCGCGAATGGTCTGATGCAGCGACTGATAGATCTCATCCGTCAGCCATTCCTTCATTTTCCGGTCATCAAAAACCAGCTCGCCGAAATAATCGCATACGCCCGCCATATTTTTCCTCCTGACGCCGGCCGTTCTGCGGTCCTTACCGCTCCGGTCGAAAAGCATCTCCCTGTTTGTGCTGCAGGAAAAACTCCCACTGATACTTGTTCGGGATTATAACACTTTTCTTTACAGCGTGTCAACCGACATCGGCCCCGTCCGTCAGGGATTCTTTCACTTCCTCATACTGCGCTTCCTGTACCCTCCGCTCCTCGTCGATCCCGTCTTCAAATCCCGTCAATGCGGCGAACGGCATGAACTGTGCGGCACGTTTTTCCTTCGGCATTCTCGGCCGTTCCTTCGGTTCCGGGTGCGGCAACAAGAGGATATCCTTATATTTTCTGTCCATTTTTTCCGCCATGACGTTTCCTTCGTTTACCCCTTGTGTCCGCCGACCTGTTCATTCCGTTCCCGCGCGGTCGCTCCCTCCAGGAAATCCATCCCGCGTAAAATCGCATTCTTTCCGTACCGGTTTCGGACGGACAGGATCGTTTTCTGCAGCCGTCTCTCCTTTCCGCTCTCTTCCGGCCCCGCAGTTTCATTGCCGTTTTTTCCGTCATTGCCATCCTTCCGGTCCCCGGTCTCCGCTCCCGTCCCGTCAAGCAGGGAAAAGAGCGTCAGCTGCTCCGGTAGCGGACGCGTTTCCTCGCATCCCTCGGGCAATACGTGCGAAAAAACGACGAACATCCGGCGGACCAGTAAAAACGGATCCACGATTTCTTCAAACAAAGCCTTCACGGCGTCCATGATCCGCATTCCCGAAGACGTGAAGCCGCCGAGATTTCTCGATCCGTGTGCCTCCTTCGGCGCTTCCCGCCCGAAAAAATCCAGGATGACCGGCCCTTTGTAATGCGCCCTTCGGTTCGGATCCTTCAGATTCTCGTGGTCATAGCAAACCGTCAGGACCACCTGATCCGTGACGAGGTGCTTCGCCACAAGATCCAGCACCAGCGAATCGGCCATTTCCTTCATCACGAGTTCAGCTTTTTCCGCAGAATAAGGCGAGGCCAGCACCTGCCCGACGGAAAGACTTCTGTCTTTCGGCCGGTACGCGTGCACGTCCGCCATCGTGCACGGCTCATAGCCCCAGGCGTGGTCAATGAGAAGCTCCGCATTCACGCCGAACAGTTTATAAAGCAGCCGTTCGTTTTCCAGGGAAAACGCCGCGAGATCGCCCATCGTAAACACGCCGTAACGCTGCAGGGTCCTCGCCGTTCCGCGGCCGATCCGCCAGAAATCCGTAAGGGGCATATGTCCCCAGAGATGCGAGCGGTACGTCGTTTCATCCAGTTCCGCAATGCGCACGCCGTCCGCATCCGGGCTCACATGCTTCGCCTCAATGTCCATCGCGATCTTCGCGAGATAAAGATTCGAACCGATCCCCGCCGTCGCCGTTATCCCGGTCTCCGAAAGCACCTCCCGGATCATCTTCATGGCCAGTTCCCGCGGCGTCAGCCCGTAAGTATGCAGGTATGCGGTCACGTCCATGAACACCTCGTCCACCGAATAGACGTGAATATCTTCGGGCGCCACGTAGCGGAGATAAATGCCGTAGATTTTCCGGCTGATCTCCATGTAGCGGCGCATTCTGGGCACCGCCGTGATGAAAGCAAGTTCCATCCCCGGATCGCTTTTCAGCACGCGGTCCACGAACGATTGCCCGTAAAACTGCCCGTCCGGCGCCCGCTTCTTCCGGTCGGCATTGATTTCCTTCACCCGCTCAATGACCTCGAACAGCCGCGCCCTGCCGGGGATGCCGTACTGTTTCAAGGACGGCGAAACGGCGAGACAGATGGTTTTTTCCGTCCGGCTCTCATCCGCCACGACCAGATTCACGCCGAGCGGATCCAGACCGCGGTCCGCACATTCCACCGACGCATAAAACGACTTCAGATCGATCGCAATGTAATTCCGCCCCGCCATGGTTCCGCCCGCGCTTCCCTGCATTCCCTTTACTTTCCGGGAGCATGGAGTCTCCCGCTGAGTCTGACACGTTCATTATATCGAACATTTGTTCGAATGTCAAGACAGTATTTTCCCTTTTCTCCGGGTTTCAATCCCGCCGCAGCGTCGTGTCAATGATAACGAACCGCGCATCACGTTTCTATGGTCTAAAAATGCGGCATATTCCGGCCGGACTGCTGACGGGACGAATTATCAAACAGTCTTCTCAAAACTGCAAAGCCGGCCTTTTTACGCTTCAGAACCGGCTTCTCGATCACCGTCCGGGCTTCTTCCTGCCGATCGTCGGAACCATGCCTTTTTTCCAGCAAAAAAGCCGGTCTTTTCCCGACCGGCTTGCAAATATGAAATTGTCCGCACGTCATTGAAGCACGTGCAATGTCGTTGAAATATTGACCGAGCCCTCGCTGTAATAAGTCTCCGGCTCATAGGAGATCACGCGGTACTTGACCGCTACGTCCCCGCTCAGATCCTTCAAAAGCGTAACGTTCCGCACGAAGGTGCCGGGTTTCAGAACGCCGGTCTCCGCAAGCAGCGTCCCGTCGTCCGCCGACAGGATCTTGCACTTCAGCCAGACCGTATTGGTCTCAGCCGAAGCAAAGCAGATCTCTGCCTTTCCGTCCTTCGCTTCCGGCTCGCCGATGAGCCCCGCGGAATAGACGCCTGCGAAGTCGAACATCTTGTATCGATCGTCCGTCTCCGAGGGCGCGCCCGCTTCCGCATTCTCTTCGAACGGCGGCGGAACGAACTTCCGGTCTTCTTTTTGCCTGCCCATCACGAGAAAGACCGCGGTCCAGACGGCCGCGACCAAAAGTGTGATCAAGGCAATGACAAGAACCTGACGTTTGGTCATATCGCTCAACGCTTTCTGAATGATACAAAAATTCAGAGGGAAGAGTCAGGCTCTCCCCTCTGAACCGTTAAGAACAACTTACGGAGCTGCAGTGATCGCAACCGTGATGGTGTCGACCGTGAAAGCTTCCTTCGTGGTCGGAGTGCCGGAAACGGTAACAGAATACTGCGCAGCCGGAGCCGCAGAAACAGCCGTGCCTTCCGCCGTAATAAGCGTACCGGTGCCCTGATCTTCCAACGTAGCGGTCACGCCGTTCTTCACTTCGCTGACCAATGCATCGTTGGTGAACTTCGCCGCATACGCAACGGCCGCATTGGAATGGTTCGTCACGGTGACGTTCTTCGTGGCCGCAGCCCAAGTACCGGTCGCCTCAGAAGACCCGTTCATATACTTATGCGTCGTCGGATCCCAAACGACTTCCGTGTTATCGCCGTCGAAATTGAAGGTGAACGTAAGATCGTCCCAAGAAACGACCACATAGTAAACGGTGGTCAGTTCCTGATCGTGCTCATCGTACACATTGACCTTCACCTCGCCGGTGTCCTGTCCCGGAAGCGTAGTGATGGTGGTTTCCGCAAACGCCGGAACCACGGCCATGGCCGCGATCACAACTGCCGTAAGGATAGCAATAAGCTTCTTCATTTTCTTTCTCCTTTTCTTTGAAAATTACTTCGTCAGAGAGACGATGACCGTGTCAACCGTGAAGGTAGAAAGCAGATTCGGAACTGCAGTATTGTCAACTTCCACACCGGAGGTCGCAAACGGAGCCGCATCATATTCCGTGCCTTCCGCCGTCGCAAGCGTTCCGTCTGCGCCTGTCAGGACTGCCGTGACATTGCCGGTCAGTTTGCTGTGCTTCGGAGCCGTTGCATCCGGAGCATTCTCGAACGAGAAGCCGTAGGTCACTTCCGCGTTGGAATGGTTGATCAATTTCACCGCATCCGCGATCGCGTTGGTTTCCGTCGTGCCGACCATCCACTTACCGGTAAGGTTCGTGTAGGTGTGCGTATCGGGATCCCATTCGATCTCATCCGCCGTCTGATCCGCCTTGAAGGTGAAGGTCATGTCTTTCCATTCGATGACGACCTTGTACACCTTTTCGCCTGTCAGCGTGTTGCCGTTCTTGTCTTTCACTTCGACGATGACGTCGTTGTCTTTGTCGCCGCTGATTTCCGTATCAGCAAGATCGGTAGCAAATACGGATACGCTCATAGAAAGGACCATGATCGCGGCAAACAAAATTGCCCATACTTTCTTCATTGTGTTTCTCCTCTCTTTTTTTTATTTGGAAAGCGTTACCGTGATGGTATCGACAGTGAAGATTTCTAAAACTGTCGGGATACCGGATACCGCTACCGTGTACACATAATTCGGAGCATCTGCAGGAAGCGTGCCGACTGCCGTCGCCAGCGTTCCGTCCGTGCCGGTCAGCTGAGAGGTCACGCCGTTCTTCACGTCGCTCGTCTTCGTCGCATTCGCAAAATTCGCTGCATAGCCAACCGTCGCATTGGAGTGGTTCGTCAGCGTGAGCTTACGACCCGTGTTGTTCTGCCATTCGCCGGTCAGGTTAGAATACTTGTGATTCGTGGAATCCCAGATCAGATCTTCCGCAGCCTGTTCCGCCTTGAATGTGAACTCCATGCTTTCCCATTCAACGACAACGTGATAGACCTTCGTGATCTTGTCGTCATCATCGTCGAGATCGTTGCCGTCCTTGTCAACCACGGTCGACTTGACGTCCTTCGAGCCGTCACCGGTCGGGGCCACATCATCCGCGAAAACGCTGATGCTGCACGCCAGAACCATGACTACCGCCAGTATGAGTGCTAAAAACTTCTTCATCTCTTTCTTCTCCTTCTCACTTCTTGTTTTTGTTTCTTGTAGTTATTTTATTATATAAGTCCATTTTTTGCTGAACTTTATAATCACTCTTTGACCGTGATCACGACGTCCGTGATCTCCGATCCGACCAGGGCCTTTTCACCGGTTTCCGGATTATAGTAGCCCACTTTGTACAACCCCACGTACTTGCCGGGCGCCAATGCGATCTCGCTCGTGTCGATCTTCACCTGGGAAATCCCGTTTCCGGGAGGCACAAGACCGGTGCTGCCGAGAAGCACTCTTTCGCCGCCGGACAGAATGTAGAAGTCGATGGCCACATCATGGTTCGAGGCGGACGGATTCTTGAAATAGATCGTCGCCGTATCGGAACCCTGCTGAATGGAAGCTTCGAGCGTATAGATCATGGAAACCGATCCGCCGCCGGCTTCACTGGTCGCTCTCGGCTCGGACTCTTCCGTCATCGGCTCGATGTACGGATCCGGAGCCTTCGTAGGATTCTCGACCGGAGCCGGCTGTCTCGTCAGCATATTGCCGAGGAGGATCCCTCCGGCAATGAGTCCGCCGAGGAGCAGCAGCAAAAGAATCAGGAACGCTGCGCGGCTCTTTAAGAGCGCCACATAGCTGTCACCGCCGACCGGCGCGTAGCCCTTCGTCGCATGAAGCAGCTTTCCGTAGGTGCCCGCTCTGACGACGTCGTAGGTCTCGCTTCCGACCACGAGTTTGCCGATGACTCTCTTGTTCTTGACTTTCTTCTTCGTCTCACCGACGACAGAGTATGCTGAGTTCGGATACTTGTCGTCCATCTCCTTCTTCGTAAAGAAGGGGATCTCCGCCTTGTCATACTTCAGCGTATGCTCTGCGGTGCCGAATACTGTAAAAGTGCGTAATTCTGCCATGATGTCCTCCGTATTAAGGTGCCGCGGTGATCGTCACCGTGCAATTACCAACGTGATAGAGCTGACCTTTCGAGACACTGTCCGACTCGCCCTCCAGGAAGAGCCAGACCGATTCGGAATGATTTGGAGCCAGAGAAACGGTCTCACCCTGATCGTACTCAAATTCGATTCCAAACTTCTCTTCATTTCTCCAAAGCGAAGCCGTGAAGTCCTCGTAGCCGGTCAGTTGCTCATACGAATAAGCAAGTACCACATTCTTCGTCGTCTGGTCGGACGAAGTGACCGTGATCTTATTCAGTTTTGCTCCCGTGACCGAATCCGTTCTCGGCGTCAGCGTCGAAGTACCGGTGACGTAGGAATGTGTGGTCGGATCCCACGTGCCCGGATTGTAATCGAAGGTCAGATTACCCCAATCGACCGAGATGGCATAGACGTCACTTGCGGCAGTTGAATAGTAGACCGCAACATAGACGTTATCCGCCGGCATTGTGCCTTCGACAACCGGCTGCGAGCATACGAATGGGTCAATGACCGGCGACGTGACCGAGTACGGGGCACCATACGCAAGCGTGTCCGTATGGGTCGGTGCGGCAATCGATCCACCCACGATTCCATCCGGAAGCTCGGTGTCGTTCGGATCATAGAAATACTCGATGGTCAGCGTATACGTATTCTTCGTATAAGTCACGGTATACGTCTTGTTACGGTTCGTATTGGTATCTCCGGTCTCTGCCGTGCCCCAAATCGTTCCGGTAACCGTCTTCGTTGTTGCGAAGTCCGAAACCGTCGTCGGACCCGAGACAGATGAAGCGGTGAAGCCGGTCACTGTCGGTGACGGAACTGAGAAGGATTGTCCGTAATGGACTGTCTCGGTATGCGTGCCCGGATTGACAAAGCCGGTTTCTTCACTGATATAATTGACCGTCAGCGTATAGTCGATGTACTTGTAGTAGATCTTGATCTCGACATCGTGAGACGGCACTACAAAGTTGAATGTCGGCGAAGTCGAGGCAGTCGAAGCCGAGTATGTCGAACGATGCAGATACGTCGCATAGAATTCAGCATTCTTCTCATCGTCCGGCTCCAAACCGTTTCTCCACAAGTAAGACTCACTGGTATACGTTGTGCTTCCTAACGCCGGCAGGTACTTCGTCGGCACAGTTGAGCCATATGCCAACGACGCGGAATAATCCTGCCAATACGAATTTGTGGTTGTCGTCAAAGTCTGACCTGTTCCGTAGTAATAATTCTTCAGCGGAGTCACACCGTCCGGACCGATCAGTTTGATGCTGATGTTGTAATAGTTGATACCGTAAACAACATAGATGACTTTGTTGCCGGCACCCATGACACCGACGACGTCAGGCTGCGGCGTATAACCCTCAATGACAGGTGAATCAACGCTGTAGTTCGCTCCAAACTCCCAGTACGTAACGCTGGTCGGAGCGGCCACATTGCCGTCCGCATAATTGTAGTAGACCGTCAGCTGGTACGTCTTGACGTTCCACTTCGCGGTCAATTCATGATCATCAGTCCGTGAAACGATCGTTTCATCCGTTACCTGCACGTCGTTTTCATCGAACCAGCCGCCGAAATCGTAACCGTTTTGGAACACGACCGGGAGTTCTGCGTACTGCTCGCCTTCCGGTTTCGTCGGATCGAAGCCGTAAACGTTGTTGTAAACGACCGTTCTGGAGGTCTCGCCGCTGACAAGCGTGCCGCCGTTCAGATTAAAGGTAACTTGAATACGGTTCGGCACGTACCGGACGTAAACCACGATACCGTTATCAACGTCGTCACCGTCAACGTCGCCTTCCACAACCGCCGTATCCGGAGTGTATCCGGTAAGTGCCGGAGACGCTACGTTGTAATGGTCGTCAACGGCGATCTGCTGCTTGTACGGATTAGCAATTCCTTGGCCGAAATCGACTTCCGTTTCCGTATCGTCATAGAGATAGTAGATCGTCAGATATCCGCCGGCCTTCTCATAATAGACGGTGATCTCGATATTATCCGCCGTCGTGAGTGTTCCTGACACGACCGGGGTCTTCGGCGCATAACCCGGAACATGCGGAGAAACGATGTTGTAATCCGAGTTGAAGCGAACGACTTCAGTGTAATCAGGCGCCGCTTCCGTTCCGTCATCTTCCTTTACATAATGCACCGTTATGTTGTACGGATTCGGATCATAACTACCGACGACGTAAACGTCACGCGCAGGCATCGTAGAAACCGGAAGTCCGTCTTCGGTACCCCACGTCCATGTGTAGGTATAGCCTGTCTTATCCACTACGGCCGCTACAAGAGCGTTATAAGTGGAAAGATCTTCCGGTGCGATCACCGTTCCTGCCGGGAACGCGACATGCTCTTCCGTGTCGATCGTATCGCCATCCGCGTTTTCATACGTATAATAGATATGATACGTGATGATCTGCGCGTTTGCGATGATCGTGACATTGTCCGTGATCCTGGCCGCAGGAATGCTGATTTCGCCCGTGTTCTTGTTATAGGTATAGTTCGAAGCCGTGAGCGTCGCCGTACCGATCTTCACGGTAATGCTTTCCGGAAGCAGATAGCCAGCCACAGGCGCGATCTGCGCGTCCAATCCATTGCCGCCTTCGACAACGTCCGGACCTTCATGTTCAAGATTGGTCAGCTGATACGTCACGGAGTAATTGACGTATACTTTCGCTTTCTTCGTGAACGTCGCATCGCTGACGGTAGGAATCACTTCCGCCTTTGTCGGAGCCGCGACCGGTGTCAATCTGTTCGTGAACGAATATTCCGTTGTCACTGTCGGGGCAACCGTCGTGGTCGTCGGTCCGACGAAGGTGACAAACTCTTTCTTCCAGGTCTCGGAAATGCTGTCCAGCGGATTTGCATTCACGGTAAGCATGTCTGTCGCCTGATTCACAGACTGGCCGCACATAATGGTGACGTCCTGCGCATCGAGCGTCGTCTCGTCAAGAATATTGGCGATCGCAACGTTCGCATAGTCCGAGATCTCTTTTTCATTCAGCCACAGCCATGCTCCGTTCTGACCGATCTTCATTCCGGTATCATCCGCACCCGTCTCAGCGTACTGAAGGAGCGGAACGTCATTACCGCCGAGGAATCCGTCTTTCGGAGCAAGCACAAACCGAAGTTTCAGGCCTGACTGATAAGAAATGTTAAATCCTGCATTTCCTCCGGATGTCGCCGATTCGGATAATTGCTCCGGACTGAACGTCAGATTTGAAACCAGGAACGACGTGGTTCCGTCTGCATTCTCCGTCGTTGAATACGTATACTTGGCGGTCTCCTCACCGTTGTCGGTATACGTCACGGTGACCGAACCGTCCGCATTCGTGACTTTAGACCGCACTTCTGTGTCAGACGTGGCGACCGTGTCCAGTTCCACATCCAGTAAGTCAAAGTATCTGGCAAACGTTCCGGCCGCTTCAATGCCAAACAGGCTCTCTGCCAGGGCGCGCGTCTCGTAGTTTTCAACGAACGTAATATTGATCTTACCGGCTGTTCCGCTTTTCACCTTGGATATCTTGGCTGCGTTCGTTTTCGCCGTATTGGAGATCGTGAAGCCGGAGCCGGAAGTATCCAGGCCGGCAGCAAACATCGGATCTACATAGTTACTTCCGCCGGAGCCCCTTCTTCCTGAGGAGGCCGAAACATTATGCACCAGGAAACGGGCTTCAAAGCTTGCAGATCCCTTGCCGCCGTCGCCGCCGTTAAATACAGACATATCATCTACGGAATCAGTCATTGCCGTAGACGGATAACCGGGAGCCGAAGAACCGGAAGCCGTTTCAGAGAAATACGTGATTCTGGCCGCCGCGGCACCGCCGCCGCCACCGCCGCCGCCCGAAACGACCAGATAGGTCAGTCCGGTGGTTCCGTGTTTCTGAACAGCTACGTAAGAATAGCCGCCGCCTTTACCGCCTTCAGTCGTTACGGCAACACCGTCATACGTTCCGGAAGCAATGGTTCCTTCCTTAGCAGCTGAATTTGCGCCGGCCGCGCCTGCAGCATAGTGAACGATATCGTTCTCTTCCAAATACGCAAAGCCGCCGTTGTATCCGCCGGCTCCGCCTGACCATCCGCCGGAGGAAGTATAACGCGAACTGGGGTTGTTGTGTGCCCGGGCTGTCGCCTTTCCGGACGAACCGCCGTTTGCGCCCCATGCCTGAATATAATACCAGCCGTCCGCAGGAACGACCCAGGTGCTTTCTTCAGCCGCCGTAACCGTCTTTCCTGCCGGTGTAAAGACGGATTCGGTTTTTTGATTGATGGCCGTCTCAAAGAGATAATGCTCGCCGTCATGGTTCAGCATCTTTGTCGCGTCCATATCCATACCGTTTAAGGTACCGGCTGCGTCTGCCTGGACGATGCGGATCTTTGCGATGTCTTTGATATATGTGGTCGAGGATGTAATACCCGTTCCGACGACCGCCTGCGCCGTACTCTTCACGGTGACAGGGAATCTGACCGTATAACTGGTCGTAACGGTGGGGCTCACCGAAGATCCGCTGATATTGGAAGAGTCTGCGGCATTCCGAACGACATAGGTGCCGATGGAGCTGATGAAGTCGTACTGCCACATCGATCCGATGTTGGAACGTACCGACTCGTAATTGTCCACATAGAGTTCGCTGAACGCATACGTTTTTCCGGGTTCGTTGCTGGTATACGATCTGCCGATCGCCTTGAAGTTCAGCGGAACATTGCAATAGTCCGTGCTGGCGTCGACCATGACCTCGATAGGATCATGACCTGACGGCTCCAGAACAAAAGCCTCCGTAATGACCGGGACCTTGTTGCCGCCCGCGAAATCGGCTTTGGCTCTGATGATAATATCCAGTCTTAACGTGTTTGACGTATTGCCGCTGGCATCCGGCGCAATGTTGATCCCGGTGATCGAAACGGAACCGGTCTCTTCATCATAAACAAGCGATCCGTTATCAGCATTGTTCAGCGTATTCTTGGGAGTGATGCTCATCACTTCGAAATACTTGCTCAGTTTACCGGTCAAAGAAACCGACTGCATGAACGTCGTATCGATCGATCCGGTATCTCCGCCGAGATACGTGATGATGCAGGAACCGCCGACCGAGCTCGGGTTGCCGCCGAAGCCTTCCAGATAATTCGATACGCTCGCGGGAATTCCCGTAGAGATCAGGGAGTCGGCAATAAACGACGAGCCACCGCCGCCGCCGCCGATATTGATCGGGATCAGCATCGCGCTCTGGCTGCCGCCGGAACCGCCCGCGAATCCCGCACCGCCGGAACCGCCGCGCATCGCGCCGTTACCGCCGGAACCCGCCGTGCTCTTTCTGTAAGGATTACCGTCATTGTCCGTATGCGTTGCATACCAACTGTCCTGATACGTGCCCGTCCAGTCCTGAGGAAGCCACGTGACCGAAGTGCCTAAGAACGTATCTGCCAAAGCGCCCGGAATGTTCGTAGCGCCTTTGCCGATATAAGATGTTTTTGATCCGGATGATTTTCCGTTTGTGCCGGCATAGAACGTACCGGCGACGCCGTTGTTGTCGTTTGCGTTCAAATGACCGCTGGCGCTCGATAAAACATTGCCGCCGTTACCGCCGTTCGGCGTTCCGGTCTGCTGATCGCTGTAGAGATTGCCGTTCGCGGCACCGCCGCCACCGCCGCCGCCTGCGATCAGGATATAATTATGAAGACGTTCCTGTTCCGTGATGGTCGAGCTGGTTTTTACCGTATTAAATAAATACACAGCCGAATAACCGCCGCCGCCGCCGACGCCGACAAGCGTCGCGACCGTATTGCCGCCGTGATTCTCGCCGCCGTTGTCGGAATAATCCAGGATACCGTTTGTTCCGGATGTGAAAACGAACGACTGGCCGGCTTCGAAATATTGATAACCGTAAACGTAACCCGCGCTGCCGCCGGTTCCGCCGCTCTTGCCGTTCACGTCATCGCCGTTTCCGCCTTTGCCGCCCCAAAGCTCGATCAGATAATAACCGCTCTCTTCTACGACGTAAACGCCGTCTCTGCTCAATTTCTGAGACGTCGTGCGATACTTGTCCTTGATATGAGCATCCGCTTCGATCCTCAAACGGTAAAAGCGACTTCCAAGATCCGTCAGCGTCTTATCAATGCTGACGATCAGATCATCCTGGACTCCGCTCGTGTGGACCGTGGCTGACGTTGCCGCTTCCGCCTCAAAGCTGAGGTTGAACTGCAGCGCCTGCAGGATCAATACTGCAGAAAGCGCAGCGGCAGACACTGCCTTCAAAAGGCGGTTCCGCCTGACACTTGTGGGGATCCGTTTTCCTCTTCGAGTTTGCTTCATATTCATGAATTCATCACTCCTCTATTTTTGCAGCATTGCCGGATGAGTTCTCCCAAATATATTAGGAAGTCATCCTCCAAGCACTAATACACCCTATATACAGACCTATGCATTATAGCAAACGTCCGCAAGGATTGCAACATTCAAATTGCATATTTTTTTATGAAATTTCTGTGAATTTTCTACGCTTTTTACAAGAACCGGGGTCTGATAATGAAAACATTTGCGAAAAATATCATTCCTGCATGAATTTCGCAAATTCCGGAACTGTTTTGAAATAAAAATCGGAATGGGCGCGCATATATGTTTCGATTTCCGGGACGTCATTGGCCCAGCCCGCGGCGGCAAAGGGAACGCCCGCGCTTTTTGCCATGACGGAACCCGGTTTCAGGTCGTCGACGACGAGTACTTCTTCCTTTTTTAAGGAAAAACGCTCCAGAATGTCGAACACCGCATAGGGGTCGGGTTTTCGCTGTTCGGCCGGAAGATCCCAGCCGTAGATCGCGTCCGGGTACGGAAGATCGTTTTCCACGTAATCCCGGAGAATGTTGTGACGGAATGAATGCGAGACCACGGCAATGATCCCGCCTTCGTCTTTGTATTGCCAGAGCAGGTCGTGGATCCCCGGGAATGCCTGGGGAAGGTGCGATTCGGCATACGCCTTCCAGAAGAGTTCCTCGTGCTTCAGTTCCTCGTCGGTCAGTCCCACCATGTCGCGGAAAAACGTGACCACGCCGGGGTCGGAATTGTAGCGGAAGTACTCTTCCAGCGTGTAATGCACGGCCGGCTTGTAGATCTTCATATATTCCACAAACGAAGGATAATGCACCGTGGCGGTGCTGTTCATCACGGTATCGTCGTGGTCGAGGATGAGACAGCGGTATTTCATGACACGTCCCTTATTTCGCCAGCGTAAATCCGCTGCATTTGAAGCGGATCATCGGCGTGTCGCCGTAGAGGAACTGCCACTCGCCGGTTTTGTCGTCCAGAATGATGCTGTTGATGAACACGTGCTTGTCGCGGCCGGTCACGCGCACGTTTTCCGCATTCTCGACTTTCAGGATGACGGAATCCGACAATGCGCAGATCGAGAGTTCCGGCACCGTGAACAGGTATTTCCGGCTGTCGCTCTCCTCCGGCACGACCGCGCCGAGCAGATAGACGTCGCCGTCGCGCTTGAAGTACGCGACGTCCATGCCGTTTGAATTGTGCAGAATGTCGCCGAACAGGAACGGCACCGGGGTCGTCAGGGTATCCTTGAAGAATTCTTTCGGCAATGCCTCCCGGACCCGCTTCAGTCCTTCCTTGATCCGCTCTTCCACCTTCCCGTCTCCGAATTCCCGGAAAGGTTTCCGCATCTGAATTGCCAGATCCGCCTGCATGTAACAGGCAAGCGCAGTCGAGAGGTCCTTGTCCACGCCGTGGCCGTTCTCGTAGAGTCCGCCCATCCGGAGCGCGAGATCCGCGAACTTGCCGCCGAACTCCTGGTCTTCAAACCGGCGGCGGTTTTCGAAATACATGTCGATGATGAGATGCGCCGCCGCGTCAGGATTCTTCGGCAGGCCATTGCCCTCTTCCAGCATGTCCGCGATCTTGTAGCGCGATTCGAAGATCCCGAAGGACGAGCCGACCGTGAAGCACTGAAGCGCCTTCTCGTACTCCGGCGTGCCGTCGTTCGTGCGCCCGTAATAATAGATGTAGCCGAGCGTGTTGTACCACTCCGGCGCGGGATGATTCGTGTTTTCAATGAGCCGTTTGAGGCAGTCCCGGCTCAGATAATAATCCTGCGGGAACAGCTCCGTGCCCGTGTAGGAGGCGTACGCCAGGATCTCCACGGCCTCGCCCCAATCCTTCTCGACGCCCTCTTCCACAAGCGCACGGAACGCTTCCGGATCGACGCCCGGCTTCGGCTCGTTCCGCTCCCAGTCCGTCTGATAACGGAGCCGGCGGTATTTCATGAAATCGGAATCGTACGCCGGATAAACGGCCTTTTCAAACTCTTCCAGCACTTCCAGAAGGTCTTCGGGCAGGTACGACTTGCACTTGTCCGTCCAGCCCTCCGGCAGCCCGTAATAAGCCTCGGCAATGCTGCCCGCGATGCAGGCATTCGTATCCGTATCGCCGCCGATCGAGACCGCGTTCCGGACCGTGTCTTCGTAGGAATTGCCCTCGAAGAAACAGGTCAATGCTTCCGGAATGCATCCCTGACACGTTTCGTTCATCTGATAGTCCAGCCGGATCTCGTCCAATGTCCTCGAAAAATCGTAACCGAATTCACGGGCAATGAGGTCCTGGATCTCGTATTTCTGCACGCCGAGCCGGGAGAAAAATATCGCCGCAACGGTCGCGAGCGCGCCCCGGATCCCTTCGGGATGATTGTGCGTCACGTCAGTCACCGCGACCGCGACTTCCCGCGTTCTCTCCCACGTATCGTACAGCCAGCCGACTGCGGAGATCCGCATCGCTGACCCGTTGCCGAAGGAATCGTACGGCTTCGGCTCCTCGCTTGTGAGCCAGTTCCTGAACCGTCCGCCGTAACCGGCGTCCGGATAGCGCTGACCGAACTCGCGCATGGTTTGCACGACTTCCGCCCGGATCTTCTCCGTGTCCGCGTCTTTGCCCACCTTCATGAGTGCCGACGCCACTGCCAACGTCATGACCGAATCGTCCGTGAACTTTGTTCCCGGGCCGAACAAATCAAATGCTTTCGTTTTTGAGCCCCGGTCAAATTCGTAGGGGCTGCCGATGATGTCGCCTAAAATCGCTCCGAACATAAAAACTCCGAAAATGTGTTGATATTAGTATTATATACGTGATTTCTCCGGATTGTCAATGACAGGGCATACAGATTGCCGTGCAATGCGTTCAAAATAAAAAAAGACTGCGGCACGGATCCGTGAGGACCCGTGCCGCAGCACTGCCTTATTGCTTATGCCGTGGGCTGTTCTGCCGATTTCTTATCGTCATTGCCCTTGTTCTTCTTCGTGCGGGTGAAGAATGCCGCCACGCCTGCGACCAGGAGGATTCCCGCCATCAGGATTGTCCACTTGTCCGTCACCACCATCGGAGAGCTCAAGTTCTCCGTCAGGAAGAACGTCACCACGGACGCCGCCGCAAGCGCCATGCCGATCAGCTTCCACTTCGTCGGCTTCGCTTCCTCGGTCTTCTCCGCCGGGGTCTCCTTCGTCGGCTGTGCCTCGCCCTTGCCCTTCTTCTGCTTCTTCCTGAACATCGTGATCAGCATCCCGAGTCCCGTGCCGACCGTGCCGAGCATCGCCAGCAGGTTCAGCAGGGCCCATGAGCTGTCAGGAATGTTCCGGGAAGGTGCCTCGGCCTGCTTCACCGGAGTCTCCGCCTCGCCCGGCTCGACCTCGGATGCCTTGTCGTCCGGATCCGTTCCCGTCGCAGTCGCGACGTTCTTCACGGAACCGTTCGCACGGTCTTCCTCCGTCACCTTGTAGGTCGTCGTGAACTCCTTGCTCTCGCCCGGTGCCAGACTATCGACCTTCCAGCTCTCGCCCGTCAGGTCGTCCTTCACCTCGATGCCGGTGATCGTCTGGTTGCCGTCGTTCTTGACCGTGATCTTGTAGCTGATCTCCTCGTCCAGATCGTAGGCCTCGCCGTCCGCAGGCTTCGAGGTGACTTCCTTATCGATCGTCAGGTGGCCCTTCTTCTCCTCGATCTCGTCCGTCTCGACCTCGCCCGGCTCGACCGTCGGATCCTCGCCTTCCGGATCCTTGCCCGTCGCCGTCGCCGTGTTCACGACCTTGCCCGCGCGGATGTCTTCCTCGGTCACCTTGTACTTCGCCGTGAACTCCTTGCTCTCACCCGGAGCAAGGCTCGCGATCGTCCATTCGTCCCCGGTCAGTTCGTCCTGCACCGTGACGTCCGTCAACGTCATGTTGCCGTCGTTCGTCGCAGTGACCTTGTACTCGATCGTGTCGCCGAGCGCATAGCCCTTCTCAGGCGCGGTGCTCGTGATCTCCTTCTTGACCGTCAGGTGGCCCTTCTTCGTCTCGGTCGGGGTGTCGGTCGAGCCCGGGACCACGTCGGGATCCTTCTTGTCCGGGTCGGGGCTCGTGCCCGTCGCCGTCGCGGTGTTCCTTACCTTGCCTGCCTGAACGTCCGCTTCCGTCACGACGTAGCTCGCCGTGAAGTCCTTGGATTCACCCGGAGCCAGGCTCGCGACCGTCCATTCGTCCCCGGTCAGCTCGTCCTTCACCGTGATGTTCGTCAAGGTCAGGTTGCCGTCGTTCAGGGCAGTGATCTTGTAGGTGATCGTGTCGCCCGCCGCGTAGCCGTTCTCCGGCGCCGTGCTCGTGACTGCCTTCTTCACCGTCAGATGGCCCTTCTTCGTCTCGGTCGGAGTCTCGTTCTCGCCCGGGACCACTTCCGGATCGGGCTTGCTCGGATCCGGGCTCGTGCCCGTCGCCGTCGCCTTGTTCAGGACCTTGCCGGCCATGATGTCCGCCTCGGTCACCTTGTGCTTCGCCGTGAACTCCTTGGTCTCGGCCGGGGCAAGGCTCGCGATCGTCCATTCGTCATTCGTCAGCTCGTCCTTCACCGTGATGTTGGTGAGCGTCAGGTTGCCGTCGTTCGTCGCAGTGATCTTATAGGTGATCTCCTCGTTGAGGACGTACGCCGAACCGTTCGCCGGGGTCGAGGTGACTTCCTTCTCGATCGTCAGGTGTCCCTTCTTTTCCTCGACTTCGGTCGTTTCGATCTCTCCCGGTATGACGTCCGGTTCCGGCTTGCTCGGGTCAGGGCTCGTGCCGGTAGCAGTTGCCGTGTTCTTTACCTTGCCTGCCAGAAGGTCCGCTTCGGTCACCGTATACGTCGCGGTATACTCCTCGCTCGCGTTCGGAGCCAGACTCGCGATCGTCCAGGTGTCGTTCGTCAGGGCGTCAGTCACGGTGATGTTCGTCAGCGTCAGGTTGCCGTCGTTCAGGACGGTGATCTTATAACTGATCGTGTCGCCGAGCGCGTAGCCGTTCGCCGGAGCCGTGCTCGTGATCGTCTTCGTGATCGTCATGTGGCCGTTCTTCGTCTCGATCGGAGGCGTCGGATTACCCGGATCCGTGCTGCCCGTCTCAACCGAGTCGGTGCCTTCCGGAGTCGCTTTGGTTCCGTCGCCCTTCTCGATCTCGTCTGCGGTCTCGGGCGCCGTGTTCACGACCTTGCCCGCCCTAACG
>JAEEIV010000003.1 GCA_016281555.1 Lachnospiraceae bacterium
ATATTCTGTTGTTTTCGTTTGCGAATGATGTCTTGTTCGTTTTCGGACCCCCTTCTCACATCAAATAAAATAATCGTTTACCAAACCTCACAATGTCATTATAGCACCCATTTCGGATTTTGTCAACCATTTTATGGAAAAAATTTTGATTTTCTTTTACCAAACCACTTTTGGCGGGGATTTTTTACCCTTGTTTCACCTTTTTCGTCATCTCTCTTCTTCATAATACCTGGGATTTCAGCGTTTCACCGCCTGTTTGGCCGCTGCCCGCGGCCATGATCTGAAATGATAGTATTCTATTACGGAAAGGGTGCCGCCGGCACCCGCCGGATCAAAATGTGCCCGCCGGAAAGACGGCCACAATAATTAACATAGCCGCTTTTTTGCAGAATGTCAACCAAAAAAGCCATATTCTTTTCTGCAAGGCAGATTATAGTGCCTTTGGTTTTTGAATTCCATAGTGTCCAAAAACCGCCTGCACCAATATAATACCACCCCCGTCGAGACAAAAATGGTACAACGGGGGTGGTATAGTATAAGGTTTCGGAAAAATCGACCGGTGCCAAACGATTCAGGCAATTTCGGCGAGATCGCCTCTTCTGTCTTCTAAATACCAGTCAATGACGTCCAGAAGGTGCTTCACGGAACTGTCGAGTTTCCGCGCCTTGTCCTTACCGCCCCATCTGTAGTTCCATTCCTTATGAGGCTTCATCCGTCTGATCTCACCAACCGTCCATTCTTTTCTCATAAGAACGGAGTGCAGAGCATAACTGTATTTGAAAGACATCAAATACTCCAGGCTCCCGGAAAAATCAAGGAAGACATCATACCCGCCACGATTGTTTCTATCCCGCACGACCACCTTAATGTTGTTTTCGTTTCTCATAACACAGCCTCCTGTTTTATTCTACTATCATAATAGGAGGTAGGGTGTACCAAAAACGGGACAACGGTGGTAAATGGTGGAAGAGTTTAATAATTTCTTTTCATTCCCTAAATTCTCATCGCGCTCAGCATTTCCCGCAACATTTGCTTGACATCGATAACATATTCCAGACAACTCTTTGCGGACAAGACAGACAACTGATCTCGGTGAGCTGATGGATCTCTGATATCAAACACCTCGTTTGTGACATAAATACTTCCGACCGAAGAGAAACGATCTACATTTTGCTCCGAACGTTGGTTTGTTTCAAAACCCGCGGGTGTTCCCTTAAACTCCCGTCCAAAGGTAAAAAAGGATACTGTTTTCGCATCAGCAATCATCTGCTTGCCTTGGATCTGCTTTCCTTCAAAGGAAGAAAGCTCTTGAAAGAATACATACTAATAGCAACTTGCATCCGCAATGAACTCGCTTACAGTAAAAAATGAAACCCTCCTCGGCTTTTGTGTGTGGTAACTCAATTATACCGAGTGGTGATAGACCATGTCCATCGATTTTTAGATTTTGCAAAACTTATTATACGTAATCGTACTTCTTCTTGCGCTCGCCCTTATTAAGTTCAGCCTGCAACGCTTCGAAAGAATCAGTTTTTTCTTTTCTGGCATAGGGTCTTCACCTCCTTCCTATGTAATGGGGAAATTAAAAAGCTCTCGACTTTTTGGCCTAGAGCTTTTTTTTCAAATGTTTTTACAATTAGTACTATCACTAGAATAGTTCTACCATGGCGCGATCAATTTCATCCATTGTCCTTCGTGTAAATAGAATTGCCTCTATAAGTGATCTGTAATGGGAGACATCTTCTTCAGACAACTTTCTTCCCTTTCTTTCTCGCAGCCATCGATGGCATGGTTGATACCCTCCAATGATAAATTCCCATACAGAATCTGGCACATTAACAAAGCCACTACTCTTATTGATAAGAACTTTCCCATTTTCAAAGGATACCTTTTCAATAGTTCGATTGTTTCCTTCAAATATGACACCCTCGCACTCATGTGCTTTACGCAAAAGATGCGCATCAATCAACTCTTTGCCAAAAGCACTAAGAACCCAGAAGCCATCTTTAGATGGATACGGTACAATCGGAAAATCCCGATTTAGGAAATCCTTGTATTTTTCCCTGTAACGAGGTGAATATAAAACAGCATAGTCTGACCCATAATCAAACCTATAACGGACAATTCATAAGAGTACCCTTATGAACTGATTAATATAATCTATTCCCGGAAACCCTTCAAGCCCATGTCCGCTATAAGACTGTCTCCTGCCGTCTTCGTATATTATCTCAACAACACGATCTCCGGCATCAAATGCGCGGAAGGAATCAGAGTATTGATTGAAATCATATCTTTCTAGTCCGTTTAAAAACCGTATTAGTTCTGCCTCCGGTATCCTTTTCGAATAAGACGACTCAAACTCATAATGCCCTGATGCGTTCTTTTGAATACTGATCCATTTATGAATTATTGGAAAGCAATTGTCACTCCGATAATGGAATTCAACAATCCTGCTGACAAGGGTCGTAGTGTCGTCTTTGCGCCGACGTGGTCTTCCCGATTGACGGAACTGGGTCGGAACAAGTTTGTTATACGCTTGTCTCATGCTTTCTCTGCTTAACGAACTCACCGAGGACAGTTTATTCTTTCCTCGATTAAAGACCCTTTCATCAATGTCATTCTCATCCAAATAATCATATCTCTGAGATAGATAGAAGAAAGCTTTTGCGTAAGGACTGGCTGAAAGCAAGCCGTCAAACCATTTCCAAAGATAGTCTTGATGAATACTCTTTTCTTTGCAATAACAATATGAGAAAAAATCTGCAGATGCCTCTTTAACCACGTCCGCATAAAGAGAGTCTTCTTGGAACGTGTCAATAGCCAAATAGCAATGATAGGCGTGGAACATCTCATGTGCTAAAACACTCTTTAATTCATCCCCAAAACGCGCCTGATCGAGAAGGTTATAATAAATGCGGATTTCCCAATTGGACGAGAAAAATAGCCCTGTCGGGATGAACGAGTATTTGATCCTAGCTGCGACATCACGTAATTCATCTACATAATCCTTTTCATCCTGATTCAATTCATCCATCTGATTTTGGATTTCTTTCAGCATTCCGACAAAGTTGTTTTTGTCTATCCAGTCTCCATCAAACTGTCGATTATTGTCCATCCGATTTACATCAAGACGGCGATACAGCCATCCAACCGGTCCATCCGAATTAATTCTCCCACGATACTTGTTCTGTATGCCGCTTATAACTTGCGACAGTTCATCCTCGTTAATATTGCCATAGGTTACCGGATCAGGGGTTCCGTCATCAAGCACGATGCACGATATGCACCTATTATTGGACTCGATCACAGAAAACGGATCAGCGAAATCCCGTTGTAAGTAATTGAATACATCATTCGCGGCTTTCTCGACCAAAGCGATGGTGTCAGGATTCTTTTCCCTTTCTGGAACTGTTTTTGCATATTCCACCCGCATGACATTGTTCTCCGGCAATGTCCTTATTCTCTTTTTCCGACTTGTCCCCTCTTCTGCCCATTTTTGTTTGGTTCCATTTGACTTCTCGCCTAAACTCACGTTGCCAGCAGACTCTGTCTTCATGGGTTCCTTAATGCCTGACTCGCGAATCGGAAGATGCCTTTCAAATTTGTTCTTCGCCTTCTGGAGTGCATCCATTATGTCAGAAAATAGGGATGCAACATCTTCCGGTGTATACTCATAGGAAGATGTGTCCGAAAGATTACCCAGAATCCTTAGTTTATCCTTCAGCGTTTCCACTCGGTTTTTTGACAGTCGTTCAAACTTTTGATGTTTTGTTTCCGCCATTTTTACTCCCATTCCCGCAACAAGCGGTTTTTCTTGATAGATTCAACGAACTCTTTCGCCGTCAAACAAATCGAATTCTCTTTGGCTCTCGGAATTCTCTTTAACAGAGCAAGCCAAAAAAGATGTCTCCCTAAAAGCACGTCATCTTCAACCGACGATCAGCGTTCAAATCGGTCTTAATGCTTCCACCATTGCAATGCCAGCTTACGTTAACCGCTATTATGGACTTAACGATTGTTAATTTGAATTAACTCCTTTTCTCAATCCCCACGTGCCTTTTTCGACCTTATAAAAATAGTCTGCACCATGTTGAAAATTGGCCGAATCCGAGGAATGATCTTCTATTGTCTTTCGAATTGCGGCCATCCTACCCATAGTGGTTTCACGCCCGCTTAATTCCTCACATTTTCTGTAAATATCGGCATAACGACCGCAACCTCCCAGTTGTCTTAATGCCTCAATAACAACATCCACAAGCGTCTTTTTTGACCATTTCCGTTTGGTCGCATTTGACTTCCCGCCTATACTCACGTTTTCATCGGGTCCTGTCTTCATGGATTTTTTTGCATTTGTCTTTCGATCCGGAAGATTCTTCTCAAATTTGCTCTTTGCTTCCTGCATTGCATTCACTATCTCGGAAAATATGGAATCGACTTCTTCCTGCGAATACTCATAGGAAGACGGATTCGCGAGATTGCCCAGAATTCTTAGCCGTTCCTTCAGATCTTCTTTTCGGCTTTCTGACAGCCTTTGAAACTTTTGACGCCTTGTTTCCTCCATCGTTTCTCCTCCTTCTTTACCCAAACTGGATTTTTTTCTCGCTCGGACATCATTCTTACATGATGTCCGATCATTCTATAGAGATGAAAACATTTACTCTCATATCTATCCTATTTTTATTGCCTCATCATCGAATTGCCAAAGAGCAGGAACCTCCACCGCACCGGTGTATTCCTGCCCTTTTAACATTATACGTGCTTTTTCCAACGCTCACTAAAACCGAGCCCGCTGATGGTCAGCGAACGCTCTTTGCCATGCTGCAGCCATGTCATTTGAAATGCGGCTGTGGATCGAGAACTGCCGGGTTTTGCCATTGCGCACCTCGGTGTAATATATAATATACTAGCATAAATATATATGAAAACTGCACATTTTTCAATATGCTAATAGCATAAGTTTCTCATTTTTTTATCCTCTCCTCCACCTCTCTCAGCACCCCTTCTTCTCTCCCGTTCAGCCCGTACTTTTCT
Organism: Lachnospiraceae bacterium; assembly: GCA_016281555.1. Lineage (GTDB taxonomy): Bacteria > Bacillota > Clostridia > Lachnospirales > Lachnospiraceae > UBA1267. The sequence continues at coordinate 5,032 of JAEEIV010000003.1, forward strand.
TTCTTGTAGTACAGCCAGAACAGGGACTTTTCCAGGCGCTTCAGGTCATCCTTGTTTTTGGTGAAGTAGCTGATCAGGTAGTCGACAGCCTGGTCGGAGCCCAGGGCGGCGGCGATAAGGAGGGTGTCGTTGATCTCGTCCGTGGAATAGCTTCTGTCGTAGGATCCTTCCATCTGGTTGAAGGCGTGGTACATGACCGGGTAGTTCGCGCTCTTCAGGTTGCGGAGATGGAACTCACGCCACCAGCACTCCTGGCGGCGGTCCTGCCAACGGATGGTTCCGCGGGGAACGTACAGGAGGCCTCTGCCCTTCCGGACGTTGCCGTCGTGACAGATCTCGGCCATGCGGAGCATGGACACCGGATCGCCCGCGAAGGCGGCGCGGCGGAGGAGGGAGACCGTCGTGACGTCGTCCAGGTCGCGGTCGTACATGGCCAGGACTTTACCGGCGATCGGATTGGCGTTTTGATCAAAGCGCTGAACGAGGCTCTTCAGTTCTTCGTTCCAGCCCTCGACGTTGAAGCGGCAGGCCACTTTGAAGTAGTCGGCCAGGGGGTCGTCTTCGATTTCCTGTAAGAGATCCATTGCCGGGTCGCGCTTCCCTTCGTAGTACAGGAAGCCGGCGAGGGAAACCAGGTAGTCCGTGGAGTTCACGGACGTCGCGCGCACCTGGGACGCGTTGAGTTCAGACTGTAGTTCGGATTCGGCTTTTTCAATCGGATTCATGGGTTGCTCCTTCTATATCTTTTTGGTTTTCTGCCAACGGCCCTTCAGCGCTTATGCAGCGCTGAAGCCGAAGGCCTTTCTCACCGGTTTCTCGATTTCCGGCGTTTCAATGTCGTCCGCGGTGATCGTGCGGACGTCGTCTTCGGTGACGGCGTCGAGGTCCATCGAGAGGAGGCGCGTCGCCTGGGCCATCCGGGCCTTTTCAAGGAGGTTCCGGACGAAACGGCCGTTGCCGAAATCGGGCCGGAGGGAGACGGTCTCGAAGAGGCCGTGCATCTTCTCTTTCGCGTCGTCGGAGAGGACGATGTCCTTCTTCGAGCTCATCAGCTCGGCGATCTCGACGAGTTCGTCCGGGGTGTAGTCCGCGAAGGGGACGTGGAAGGCGATACGGGAGCGGAGGCCCGGGTTCTTCTCAAGGAAGCCCTCCATCTTGTCGGGGTAGCCGGCGAAGATCACGACCACGCTGTCGCGACGGTTTTCCATTTCCTGGACGATCGTGTTGATCGCTTCGTCGCCGAAGGAGCCGCCGCGGTCGTCGACTAGGGAATAGGCCTCGTCAATGAAGAGGACGCCGCCCTCGGCTTCCTTGAACTTACGCTTGACGATTTTGGCCGTCCAGCCGACGTATTGCCCGACGAGGTCGCCCCGCCCGACTTCGACGAGGTGGCCCTTGGACAGGAGGTGATTGTCGCGCATGATCTCGGCGAAGAGACGCGCCACGGTCGTCTTCGCGCTGCCGGGGTTGCCGGTGAAGACCATGTGCATCGAGTGCGTTTCGCTCTTCATGCCCTTGTCGGCGAAGAGTTTCTGCGCCTTGTAGTAGTTCAGCGCGTTGACGATGACCTTCTTCGCTTCAGTGAGGCCGATGAGCTCCATCAGTTCGTCATAGGCGCTGCCCTTCGGCGCCGCGTTCGCGACTTCGCTCCGGACCGATTCGACGTTCTTGTACTGCGGGTAGACAGTCGTTTTCAGTTTCCGGTCGTACCATTCGTCGAAGAAGGTGCGGAGTTCCGGGACGAGGTAGCCCTTGCCCTCTTCGAGGCGGGCGAACAGGCGCTGATCGGAGCGGATGCCGTTTTTCTTCGCAAGCATCCGGAGAAAGTTCTTGGCGCGTTCCCCGGTCGCAAAGTCTTCCTTGAGCTCAATGATGCTGATGTTGGCCAGATTCTCGAAGAAGAGGCGGCGGAGTTCGGTGCATTCGCGAGGAAGACAGAGGATCGTCAGGACCCGGTTGCGGTGCCGCTTCATCACTTCGGCAATGACTTCGATGTTCCGGACGACCGACGACGCATACTCTTTGTCTGCGATGCCCACGTTCGGGAAGCGGATGATGACCGTGCCCTCGGCGCTGCTCTTGTAGAGGGCCTCCAGACCCGGGATTGCCAACGTTTCGTCCGGCTCGACGTCGACGTAGCAATAGCGGCGGTTCCGGATCCGGCCGACGGCGTAGAGCGCCTTGAGGAGCAGTCTCGCGCCCTCGCGGCGCACCGTCTTGTCGTCGGTTTCGAGCATATACTGCACCGGATGGCCAATGGCGTTCCGCTGATTCTTCACCGCATAGATCCGCTTCAGTTCCGGAAGCGCCGTCTCTTCGAGAAGGTAGGTCTTCGCCTGCTCGTAGACCTGCTCCTCTCCCAATTCGTAGATGATGTTTTCACCGAAAGCGAGACCGTTGCCCCATCTTCCCGTCAGATTCGAGAGCTCGAAGCGCTCGAGGATTTCGTCATCGTCGACAATGTAGGAGTAGCGGTTCGAACGACTGAGCATGTTCCGAAGGGTCCGGAAGGTGACTTCTTCCACGACCTGTCCGGACACTTCCAGCCCGCAGTGTCTGAGATAGCCCTCAATGGCCTCGTTCAGATCCTTCAGGCCGTTCTCGATGATGCCGATCTCGACGGAGGCATTGTCCTCATTTTCATCTGATACAAAGAAGTAACCTTTGCAATTCAGTTTTTCATAGTAGCTTTCGCTGCGCGTCGGAAACATGCGGATCACGTCGCTTTTGCGGCGCTGTCCCCTGACTTCCTCGCCCCAGATGTCGTTTTCAATTGTACCGGTCAGATGATAAAATCTCATGTCGGTTCCTCCCGTGTTTTTTCAATTTCCGATATCATTATAGCGGTTGATATGTACCTTTTTCGGTACGTAATGTCGCCGTGTTTTTTTGTCGGGACAGGATGCGTTTTCCTGTCTCTCTGTCAGTATTATTATACGGGAAACGATGTACCGAAAATGACACAAGAACCCGCCGAGGCGGGTTCCTGTGCTGATTATATGGAATTATTTCTGCTTACTTGTACTTCTCCAGACCCTTTTCGAGCGTTTCCTTGATTTTTGCCCGCAGGTCGTCCGGGAAGGTCACCTCAATGCTGTCCAGAAACTGCAATGACCAGTAGAGCATTGCCGTCGGACTGACCCGGAGGCTGACCTCGTACTTCCCGTCCTTTTGTTCCGTGATCCGGACGTCCTTGCCGAACCATTCGACGACCTGGTCGAGGGTCGCAAGGTCGGTCGTGAAGATGACGCGTATCGGCCGGTCTGTGTAGAGGTACGGCATCGTGGACGTGATTTCCTTATAATCGAGTCCGCGCTCGTAGCCCTTGACTCTCCGAATGTCCGTGGCAGGTTTGTCCGGACGCAGTTTGATGTTCGTCATATGATCCAGACGGTGGAAGCACATTTGATGATGATAGGAATTGTAGCCCATCAGGTAGTAGCGCTGGTTGTGGAGGATCATCTGGTAGGGAGACACCCTCTGATAGGACGACACATACAGTTTTTTGTCCGGCCCATACTTATTGTACTCATAGGAGACGTCCACATCCTGCTCGATGGCCTGATTGATGATTTCAATGTTGTAGAAAAGCGCCTCGTTCTCCGTTTTGCTCCACTGGTCGACCGTGTAAACGTTTTTGACGTGTGATTTGAAGTATTTGCTGGACATGCCGCAAAGCCGGCTGATCAGACTGCTCGAATCCTCCGCGGTAATGTATTTGCAGCTGAGCACGCTGTCGATCAGCATCCGGAGTTCGGAATCATCGAATTCCCGGGCTGCGAGATAGGATCCGGAATTCAAAGTCTCGACCCGGATTCCCGCCGCGTTCAAAAGACTGATGTTCCGGCCGATGGCCTTCCGCTCCATCTTGATGCCGTAGTCTTCCAGCAGTTTTTCCGCAATCTCCTCCTGCGTCAGGAGGTGCTTTTCATCGGTGTAATGCCGAAGAATGTCCCAGATGCGAAGCAGCGCCAGTTTCTTGGGTTCATTGTCCAGTATGTCGATCATGGTAAGGTCTCCTTTCCGGGTGTGGGTCCTTTTCTCCTTCAGCTAGTTTTATTATACAGGAATCGTATGGGTTTGTCGATATCCCATAGAAACAAAATGTAGGACAAGGAGGCTTTCATTGGCATATACAAAAAGAGAGACGAGTCCGGGATGGACTCGCCTCTCTCTATTAAGAGTTCACCTTTCGATCAGACGCCTTTCTTGCAGCGGTCGATCTTCTCGAGGGTCGTGAAGTTCGCCTTCGGCACACGGCCGGCAAGCGGCAGGATCTTCTCGGAGATCGCATCGATGATCGTGGAGGCCTGCGGGAAGAACTTGTCGTCAAGCTCGAAGCAGGGCGTGATCCAGTTGCGGGAACCGACGACGACCGGCGGCGCATCGAGGTAATCGAAGGCAAGCTCAGTGATCGTGGAGGCCATGTCGCGCATGACGGAGTTCCGTTCGCAGGCGTCGCCGACGATGACGATGCGGCCCGTCTTCTTCACGGACTCGACGACCGGACCGTAATTGAACGGAACGATCGAGCGGGCGTCAATGATCTCCGCCTCGAGACCGTACTTTTCCTTCAGTTCCTTCGCGGCGTCAAGCGCTCTGTAGAGCACCGCGCCGATCGTCAGGATCGTGATGTCCTTGCCGGGCACTTTGACGTCGGGCTCGCCCATCGGGATGAAGAACTTGCCGGTCGGCACGCCTTCCTTATGGAACTCTTCGCCCTTGTCATAAATACGCTGCGACTCGAAGAATACGACGGGATCCGTGCCCTCGAGGGCTTCGGCCATCAGGCCCTTCGCGTCGTACGGGGTCGCCGGGAAGACGACCTTCAGGCCCGGGATGTGCGCGGTCAGTGCGGTCCAGTCCTGAGAGTGCTGCGCGCCGTACTTGGAACCGACGGAAACGCGGAGCACGATCGGCATCTTCAGGATGCCGGCGGACATGGACTGCCACTTCGCCATCTGGTTGAAGATCTCGTCGCCCGCGCAGCCGATGAAGTCGGCGTACATGAGTTCGACGATCGCTCTGCCGCCGCACATTGCATAACCGACGGCCGAACCTACGATCGCGGATTCGGAGATCGGCGCATTGAAGAAGCGGTGATACGGCAATGCTTCGGTGAGTCCTCTGTAGACTGCGAACGCGCCGCCCCAGTCACGGTTGTCCTCGCCGTAGGCGATGGTCGTCGGATCCTCGTAGAACTTGTCAATGATCGCTTCGAACAGGCCGTCACGAACGCCGAAGAGTTTCATCTTCGAGAACATCTTGCCGTCCTTGTCGAACGCGTAACGCTCCTTCGTCGCAAGGCTCTTCACCCGCGGATCCTCTTCCTTCGGAATGAGAACTTCGGGCTCACGGCCGGGCTCCAGAGAAGCCACGTGCTGATTCGAATACATCAGATCGGCAATCGCGTTCGGGTTCTTGTCGAGATCCATTCTCGGCGAAAGCTCGTCGTTGATCGCGAGCTTCATGATCGAGGTCATGCGGTTCTTGACCTTTTCATCGATCGCGTCGAATTCGGCGTCGCTTGCAATGCCGCCGGCGACCATCTTCTTCCGGTACGCAAGGATCGGATCGGCTTCCTTCCAGGCCTCGATCTCTTCCGGAGTACGGTAGGTCGAGGAGTCGGACGGCGAGTGACCGGACACACGGTAGGTCACGACGTCGAGGAGGCACGGGCCCTTGCCGGCCTGCAGCAGTTTCTTCTGACGGCCGACCGCGTCAATGACTGCGAGCGGATCGTAGCCGTTCACGCGCTCTGCATGCATTTCGTCCGGATCGAAGCCGGCGCCGAGACGGGCCACCATGTCGAAGCCCATCGTCTCGCCTCTCGTCTGGCCGCCCATACCGTAGAAGTTATCGAACACGTTGAAGAGGATCGGCAGGCCCTTGCCGGCGCCGTCGTTCCAGAGTTTCTTGATCTGGTCCATGTTCGAGAAGTTCATGGCTTCGAGAACGGGACCGCGGCCGGTCGCGCCGTCACCGAAGTTCGCGACGACGATGCCTTCCTTGTGGTTCGAGTACTTGTAAAGCGCTGCGCCCAAGGCGATCGGGCCGGAACCGCCGACGATCGCATTGTTCGGCATGATGCCGAACGGGATGAAGAACGCATGCATGGAGCCGCCTAAGCCCCGGTTGAAGCCGGTCGTCCGGGCGAAGATCTCCGCCAATGCGCCGTAGAGCAGGAAGTTCTGCGCCAGTTCCTTGACGCTCTTGAACTCGGTGTGCTCTTTCACGACCTTCAGCGTGTCGCCGCCAAGGAACTCTTCCATGACTTTCGTGAGTTCCTCGTCGGAAAGCTTCTGGATCGAGGACAGGCCCTTCGCCAGGATCTCGCCGTGGCTCCGGTGAGAACCGAAGGTCAGGTCGTTGATGTCGAGGTTGTAGGCTTCGCCGACCGCGGACGCTTCCTGACCGATGGACAGGTGCGCCGGACCCGGGTTCGAATACTGAACGCCGTTGTATTCGGACTTCGTCTTGACTTCATTCAGCATCGTCTCGAACTCGCGGATCGTGCGCATGTCGTGATAGATGCGGACGAGCTCGTCCTTGCCGAACTCCTTCTCTTCTTCCGCTAACGTCTTCTTGTACTGGTTGACCGGGATGTCCTTGAATTTAATGAACTCCGGCTCGAAGACCTTATTCGGATCCACATATTGACTCTTAGGCATAATAATGATCTCCTTTTCTGGATATTTTTTTCTTTTTAGAAGACAGCCTCACGGATGACTTCGCAGACCGTCGGATGCGGGAAGACGAACTTCTGCACGTCGCTCGCTCTCATTTGCCGGTCGACCATCATTGCCGCACCGTAGATCATCTCGGACGCGTAGGTGCCGTAGATGTGGACGCCGAGGATGGTGCCGTGGTCATTGTCGATGACGAGCTTCAGGATGCCCTTGCCGCCTTCGTTCTCGGCAATGTACCGGCCGCTGTAGCGCAGCGTCACGGTCTTCACGGTCGCGTTCAGGTTCTTCGCCTTCACGGACTCGGTCGTCTCGCCGACGGAAGCGACTTCCGGATTCGTGTAGATGACCGACGGGATCGCGAGGTAATTGACGCGCTCGTGACCGCCGAGCATGTTGTCGACCGCCACTTCGCCTTCGCGGTATGCAGTGTGCGCCAGCATGATCTTGCCGTTCACGTCGCCGCAGGCCCAGACGCCCGGAACGTTCGTCTTACTGAATTCGTCCGTCACGATCGCGCCGCGCTCGGTCAGAACGCCGATGTTCTCGAGGCCGAGGTCCTTCGTGGACGCGCGGCGGCCGATGGAAACCAGCACCTTGTCCGCTTCGACGGCCTTCGCTTCGCCGTTTAGTTCATAGGAAACCTTGCCGTCCTTGATCGAGGTCACTTTCGCGCCGAGCAAGAAGTTCACGCCGCGGGAGGCATATTCTTTCTGAAGCAGCGTGCTGATCTCGCGGTCGGTCGGGCCGGCAATGTGGTCCATCATTTCGAGAACCGTCACTTCGGTGCCGATCGAATTAAAGTAGCTCGTGAACTCGAGGCCGATGACGCCGCCGCCGACAACGGCCAGTTTCTTCGGCACTTCCTTGAGGTCCAGGATCTCACGGCTCGTCAATGCGAAACCGTTCGCCAGGGAATCGTACAGTCCGTCGATCGGCGGAAGCGTGGATTCGGAGCCCGCCGCGATCAGCAGCCTCGCGGCTTCGAGCACCTGATCGCCCGCCTGCACCTTGAACGCATCGCCCTCTCTTCCGAGGATCTTCGCGGTCGCGGTCACGACGTCGATCTTGCCCGCCTTCATCTTCGCGGCCACGCCGGAAACCAGCGTCTTCACGACCTTGTTTTTCCGGTCAATGATCTTCGCATGATCCAGCTTCGCGCCCTCGAACGTGACGCCGTAGCTGTCGGAATGCTTCGCATAATCATAAATCTTCGCGGAATACAGCAACGTCTTCGTCGGGATGCAGCCTTCGTTCAGGCACACGCCGCCGAGCGCTCTCTTTTCCACGACACAGGTCTTTAAGCCCTTTGCCGCCGCGCGTTCCGCCGCGTTGTATCCGCCCGGACCGCCGCCGATCACAAGTAAATCATACATACTTTTCATCCCCCTTTATTTCGCGAGCAGCTGCTCGAAATGCTCCAGATTCGTCGCGAGCGCCTTCAGGAACTTCGCGCCCGGAGCGCCGTCCACCGCGCGGTGGTCGATCGTCAGCGACAAGGTCATTGCCGGATAAGTCTCGACAGCGCCGTCTTTTCCGGCACGGACTCTCGTCTGGATGCCGCAGACGCCGAGGATCGCGACCTGAGGCGGATTGATGACCGGCGTGAAGGTTTCGATGCCGAACGAGCCGAGGTTCGTGACCGTGAAGGACGCGCCCGCAAGCTTGTCGGGATTGATGTGGCCTTCCTTCGCCTCATTGATGACGGCCTTCGACTCTTTTGCGAGGTCGTTCAAGGACAGGTGGTTTGCATTGAACACTGTCGGGACCAGCAGGCCTCTCGGCGTGTCGACGGCAATGCCCATATGAACGTCCTTGAACAGACGGATCTTGTCGTCCAGGAAATGCGCGTTCAGGTCCTTGAAATCGACGAGCGTCTTCGCGGCCGCAAACACGACGATGTCGTTTAAGGTGATGTTCTGCAGGCCCATGGCTTCCGCATTGGCCTTGACGCCCGCGCGGTACTTCTGAATCGAAGTCGCGTCGAACGAGGTGTTCAGTGTGAGCTGCGCACTGTTTGCCAGCGAATCGTGCATCGACCGGGCAATGACCTTCCGGACGTTCGAGAGTTTCACGTCCTCGTATTCCGCTGCCGGAGCCGCCGGGGCTGCTTCCGTCTTCGGCGCTTCCGCCGCCGGAGCTGCTTCCGCCTTCGGCGCTGCCTGCACGCCCTTGTCTAACAGGGTCTGGATGTCGCGCTCAATGATCCGTCCGTCCGGACCGGTCGGAGTCGCCAAAGTATAATCGACGCCGGTCTTCTCCGCGAGGAGTTTCGCTCTCGGGGAAACGAACACACGTCCGTCGGTGTTTTCCGCTTTTGTAGCCGCTGCTTCCGCTTTCGGGGCTTCCGCCGCCGGAGCTGCTTCCGCCTTCGGGGCCTCCGCCGCCGCTGCCGGAGCCGCTTCGCCGCCCTTTGCGAACGCGGAAACGTCCTCGCCTGCATTGCCGATCACGCAGACGTTCTCGAGGCAAGGCACTTCATCGCCTTCCCCGTACAGGATCGCGAGCATCGTGCCCGAAACCTGCGCCACTTCATCAAAAGAAGACTTGTCGGTCTCGTACGAGAACAGAATGTCTCCTTCTTTCACTTCATCGCCCACTTTTTTCGCCCAGCTTGTGATGATGCAGCTCTCCACGCTCTGGCCCTGACGGGGCATGATCACCGGTGTTGCCATAACAATCCCTCCTAAATAATGTGTTGGTGAACCGGGGCCCGAAGGCGCCCGGAGTAAGTCCTTCTTTTTTTTTATTCCGTCACGACGAGGCGGACGCCCGCGTCAATGCAGGCCTTGTGCACTTCCGCGCCCGGATCCGCGTCCGTGATGAACACGTCGATGTCCTGCAGGTTCGCGAACGTGTGCGGCATGCTCTTGTCGATCTTCTTCGACTGCACGAGCATCACGACGAGCCGCGCCTTCTGGACGACGGCGCTCTTTAACACGCTCTCGTTGTAATTGCCGGACGTGAACCCGCATTTCAATGAAAAACCGGACGGCGAAATGAACGCGACGTCAATGTTCGTGCCTTGCACGAAGTTCAGCGCCGGCAGGCCGGACAGGGAAAGGTTGCTCCGGTTCAGACTGCCGCCGATGATATTCACGACGAACTTCTCGTTTTTCACAAGCGCGAGCGCGACGTTCGGGTCCGAGGTGCTGATCGTCAGCTTTTCGTCTTTCAGATGCGTCACCATCTGCATCACGGTCGAGCCGGAATCAAAGAAAAGCGACCGGCCGGTCTCAATGTACTCGGCCGCCGCTTTGGCGATCTTCTCTTTGCCCTCTGTGTTCTCCAGCGAGCGCTTGTAATAGGAATCCTCTAAAGTCAGGGTGATGAAATGCAATGCGCGGGCGCCGCCGCGAACCTTGATGACGTCTCCCCGCTCTTCAAAATACTCAATGTCCCGGCGAAGCGTCATGCTCGACACTTCCGGAAACCTTTCCTCCAGCTCCTGCAGGGAGGTGAAGGGTTTGGAAATCAATATTTCTCTGACTTCAGCCCGTCTCGTACGTCCCATATCGATCCCTCGTTTCCATTGCAAAGCCTGTTGAATCAGCCAATGAAATCTTGTGATTTTGTGTGAAAATTCACAAGATAATTGTTAATATTCACATTGCAAATGTGATTTTAGCACTTTTTTCAGGAAATGTCAACGGGTTTTTGAGTCAGGATCGCGGCAGGGAGGGAACCGGCTCGCTTCATACAGTAAATAGCGAGAAATGGCCGATTTTACTGCATGAAAGGGTCGAGACCAGCTCGCTTTATACAGTAAATAGAGAGAACTGGCTGTTTTTACTGCATGAAATGATCGAAAATGAATCATTCTATGCAGTAAAAAGAGAGGATTTGCTGATTTTACTGCATGGAATGATCGGAAATGGCTCGTTTCATGCAGTAAAAAACTAGAATTTGCTATTTTCACTGCATGGATGAGCCGGAACCAGCTCGCTTTATACAGTAAATAGAGAGAAATGGCCGATTCTACTGCATGAAATCGCCCAGACCGGCACCTTTGTTCTCTAATGAAATAAAAAAGTGTAGAATTCTACACTTTTTCTACTATTATATGAACTATAATTCCTTCTTACATCCCCCGGGGTTTCGGGTTTTTCTTACTCTCCCCTCTTCGCCACGATTTCCAGGATCTCCTCCGGCTTTTCCATCACGTTCCCGGCGCCGTGTTCCCGTAAGAACGCCTCCCCGCGGTAGCCCCAGGCGGCGCCGGCGTAGGGTACGCCGGCGTTTTTCGCGGTCTCCACGTCCGTGTCGGAATCCCCGACGTAGAGGCAGTCTTCCGGGGTGAGGCCGAAGTGCCGGATGGCTTCCAGTGTCGTATACGGATCCGGCTTCACGGCCTCGCCGGTCCGGATGCCGATCGTGAAGTCAATGAGCTCTCCGAAATACTTCCTCGCGACCTCTCCTGCCGCCTCGTAGGGCTTGTTCGTCACGATCGCAGTCCGGATGCCCGACTTTTTCAGTGCCCGCAGCGTTTTCTTCATGCCCGGGAATGCCTTCGTCTTCTTGTTTTGATAGCGCAGGTAATTCCGGAGCATTTCCTGAAAGAGTTCGTCCGTGAAGAGATCCGGAGACGGCAATGCTCGTTTCAGAAGGTTCACGGAACCGTTCCCGATCATCCACTTGACTTCTTCGACGGTCCGCTCCGGATAGCCCGCGCCCCGAAGGGTCGCGTTCGTGACCCGGACGAGGTCTGGGAGCGTATCTAACAGCGTGCCGTCTAGATCAAATAATACCGCCTTAACGGGCTTCTTCTCTTCCATCGTCTCTTCGACCGTCCCTTTGCCAAAAACTTCAAAAAGGCGCCTTTTTTCTAGTCAAAAAGGCGCATAAAAACACAAACTCTTAAAACGCCCAGGTTCCGTTCTCGAACACCGTGATTTTCATTCCGTTCTGCAGCGTTCCGACGATCTTCATATCCTCGGTGCCGACCATGAAGTCCACGTGGTTCGCGGAATGATTTCCGCCCAGCGCCTCGAGTTCCTCGTCGCTCATTTCCGCACCACCGCTCATGTTCGTCTCAAAGCAGCGCCCGAGCGCGAAATGGCAGGCCGCATTCTCGTCAAAGAGCGTTTCGAGGAACAGCACGCCTTCCGCCGCGACCGGCGACGGATACGGCACCAATGCGCATTCGCCGAGATGCCGGCTGCCTTCGTCGGTATCGAGGATCGCCTGCAGGGCTTCCTTGCCCTTTCTCGCGTCAAAGTCCACGACTGCGCCGTCCCGGAACGTCAGTGTGAAGTCTTCGATGAGATTGCCCTGATATGCAAGCGGCAGCGACGACTTCAGCACGCCGTCCGCCCTCAGGCGATGCGGCATCGTGAACACTTCTTCCGTCGGCATGTTCGCAAAGAACCGTTCGCCGTCCGTTTTGTCAATGTCCGCGCCGCCTTCCCAGCGGTGGTTTTTCACGAGACCGACCGTGAAATCCGTCCCGAGGGAGTTCGTGTAATGCAGGGAGTCGAATTGCCATTCCGTCAGGCGCTTCGAACGCATTGCCAGGTCGTCGGCGTGCGCCATCCACTTCGGGAAGGGGTCGCCGTCGCCGATCCGGACGGTCGCAAAAATCGAGTTCCAAAGGCGGGTCATTGCCACGTCCGGGTTCTCGTTCGGGAACACCTTTCCGGCCCAGGCCCGCGTCGGGACTGCGGAAACGTTCCACTTGAAGCCCATCGTGGACTGCATTTTGTAATACTCCTGCAATGCCTCGTGCATAGAGCGGATGTATGCGGAAAACTTTTTCATGTCGGCGCCCTTCAAGGCCTCGGGGTCGTTGCCGACGAGGTGGATGAAGGCCGTGTCCTCCTTCGCGTATCCGTTCAGCCGCAGCGCGTTCCATGCCGGAAACGTTTCAAACAGGGATTGCGGCGCATAGTCCAGTTTCATCCGCATCGTCACGTCGTCCAGAAACTCCGTCACAACTTCCAACGCGCCTTCCTCGTAGGCATACTTCGTCACGAGCCTGCTGAATTCATAGGCTTCCACCGGGCAGGTGATCGCGACCCGCTGGCCCTGTCTTACGTGAACGCCTGCCTTGACAAGCAGCCGTGCATACGCTTCTTTTTTCTCTTCAAACGTCATTTTTTCCTCCGTCCCGGCGGCGGTAAGCGCCGCCAAGCCTCATATTTCCCGGCTTTCAGGATCATTTATCGTTTCTCTTTCAGTATCTTTTTCAGGTAGATTCCCGTATAACTTTTCGGATTACGGCTGACTTCCTCCGGCGTCCCCGTGGCAATGACCGTGCCGCCCCCGTCGCCGCCTTCCGGTCCCAGGTCAATGACGTAGTCTGCCGATTTGATCACGTCCAGGTTGTGTTCGATGACGATCACCGTGTTCCCGCCTTCCGCAAGGCGCCGCAAGATCTCGATCAGTTTCTTCACGTCGTCAAAATGCAGGCCCGTCGTCGGTTCGTCGAGGACGTAGATCGTCCGCCCGGTCGATCGCCGCGAAAGCTCGGTCGCAAGTTTGATCCGCTGCGCTTCACCGCCGGAGAGCTCGGTGCTCGGCTGCCCGAGCCGGACGTAGCCCAGGCCGACGTCGTACAGCGTCCGGACTTTCTCCCGGATCGCGGGGATCGCATCGAAGAACTCCAGCGCTTCTTCCACCGTCATGTGCAGTACGTCGGCAATGCTCTTCCCTTTATACAGGCATTCCAGCGTCTCACGGTTGTAGCGTTTTCCGTTGCAGACCTCGCAGGGCACATACACGTCCGGCAGGAAATGCATCTGGATCTTGATGATGCCGTCGCCGGAGCAGGCCTCGCAGCGGCCGCCCTTCACGTTGAAGCTGAACCGACCCTTCGAATAGCCCCGCGCCCGCGCTTCTTTCGTCGTTGCGTACAGATCGCGGATCAGGTCGAACACGCCCGTGTAAGTCGCTGGGTTCGACCGCGGCGTCCGTCCGATCGGACTCTGGTCGATATTGATGATCTTATCGAGCCGCTCCTGTCCCTCGATGCTTTCATATTTTCCGGGGATCGTCCGTGCGCGGTTCAGGTCGCGGAGCAATGCCTTCGTCAGCACCTCGTCGACGAGCGACGATTTTCCCGAGCCCGAAACGCCGGTCACCGCCGTGAAGACTTCAAGCGGAAACCGCACCGTGAGGTTCTTTAAGTTGTTCACCGCCGCGCCGCGCACCGTGAGCCAATGTTCCGGTTTCCGGCGCATTGCCGGCACCGGGATCGACTTCCGCCCCGCGAGATAGTCCCCGGTCAGCGACTTCGGATTCGCCATGATCTCTTCCGCCGTGCCGGTCGCGACGACTTCGCCGCCGTGCTCGCCCGCACCGGGGCCGATGTCGACAATGAAATCCGCTGCCCGCATCGTGTCCTCGTCGTGCTCGACGACGATCACGGTATTGCCGATGTCGCGCAGGTCCTTCAGCGTCTTCAATAACTTGTCATTGTCCCGCTGATGCAGGCCGATGCTCGGCTCGTCGAGGATGTAGGCCACGCCGACGAGGCCGGAGCCGATCTGCGTCGCCAGCCGGATCCGCTGCGCCTCGCCACCCGAAAGCGTGCCGGCGGAACGCGACAGCGTCAGGTAATCGAGGCCGACGTTGATGAGGAAATTCAGGCGCCCGCGCACTTCCTTCAGGATGTCGCGGCCGATCGCCAGTTCCGTCTCCGAAAGCTGCCAGCCGTCCATGGTCCGGATGATCTCCCGCGCATTGCGGCTCGTCAGTTCGTAGATGTTTTCGTTCCCGACGGTGACCGCGAGCGAGGATTTTTTCAGGCGCATGCCGTTGCAGGCCGCGCAGGGGCTGACGCGCATAAACGTCTCGTATTCCGCCTTCGCGGTCTCGGAGAACGTCTCGCGGTAGCGCTGGTTGATGTTTTTTAGGAGCCCCTCGAACTGGATGTCGTACTGGCTCTCGCCGCGCTTCGACACGTAATACATCCGCACCTTGTCAGGCGCGCCGTAGATCAGAATGTCGTGAATTTCCTTCGGGTAGTCTTTAAACGGCGTGTCCAGGCTGAAGCCGTACTTTTCCGTCAATGCGACCAGCATTGAATTCGCGAAGCTGCCCTTTTCATTGCAGCTCTGCCAGCCGGGCACGACGATGCAGCCCTCGTTGATCGAAAGCGATTTGTCCGGGATCATGAGATCCTCGTCGAATTCCATCTTGTAGCCGAGACCGGCGCACTCCGGACAGGCGCCGAACGGATTATTGAACGAAAAGCTGCGGGGCTCGATCGCTTCCACGCTGACCTCGCAATCCGGACAGGACAGGCTCGACGAAAATGTCATTCTCTCTCCCGTTTCGGCGTTTTCGACGTAGGCGAGGCCGCCCGAAAGCTCGAGCACCGTTTCCAAGGAGCCGGTGAGCCGGGACTCCACGCCTTCCCGCACGATGAGACGGTCCACAATGATTTCAACCGTATGCTTGACGTTTTTGTCCAGCTTGATCTCTTCGCTGAGTTCGTACAGACTCCCGTCGACGCGGACGCGCACGTAACCGGACTTCTTCGCCTGCTCGAGCACCTTCTGGTGCTCGCCCTTTTTCCCGCGGACGACCGGCGCAATGACAAGCAGTTTCGTCTTTTCCGGCAGTTTCATGACGATGTCCGTCATCTGATCCACCGTTTGACGCGTGATCGGTTTTCCGCAGACCGGGCAATGCGGCACGCCGATCCGGGCATACAATAACCGGAGATAATCGTAGATCTCCGTCACGGTGCCGACCGTCGACCGCGGGTTCCGGTTCGTCGATTTCTGATCAATGGAGATCGCAGGCGGCAGCCCGTCGATCTGCTCCACGTTCGGCTTCTCCATCTGTCCGAGGAACTGCCGCGCATAGGACGACAACGACTCCATGTAGCGCCGCTGCCCCTCCGCATAGATCGTATCAAACGCGAGACTCGACTTGCCGGAGCCCGACAGCCCCGTAAACACCGTCAGTTTGTCCCGCGGGACGTCCACGTCGATCCCTTTTAAATTGTGCTCCCGGGCCCCCCGGATCTTAATAAACTTTTCAGGCATAACCAAACCCTTTTCTATTCTATCCGCCCGGGCTGTATCACGGACGGTTCCGTTGTCGCCGGAGAATCACCGCGGGGAATCGTCACGCGCTGCCGATGGCAGCACCTGACAGGTCGTCGGCGCAATTAAATCACGCTGCGCGTGATGGCGCCTCCTCTCGTGGACCTCAGTTGCTTACTGACCGGCCACCCGAAGCGGATTTCCTTCGGTCCAATTCCGCCCGCTATAGATTTCCGGCCGACTTCCGGAACCTGTGTGTGGCGAAAATTGCCCGGGCGGCTTTGAAACTCACAGCCTTCGACTAAGGACTGTAAACGGCCCGATGCAGGGGCTTTGCGGTCCCGGTTCTTAGCGAACACAAGCCGAAGGCGCAGTGTGAGGTTAGAACCGCTGGGGCACCGCAACTGGGCGCGAGCCGTACCCGGAATCGGGCCGTTTCAGCCCGCAGAAAGAAGGCGTCCGTTCGAAACCGGGCGCGCCCCGCTCATGCATTCAGGTGGGCGGATACGGCCTTGATCTCTTCGCGGAGTTCGATGGCGGTCTCGAAGTCGAGTTCGGCCGCGGCCTTCTTCATACGTTTGTCGAGTTCCTTCAGGAGTTTCTCGATCTCCTTGCGGTTCATGGACTCCGGATCCTTCTCGAGGGTGCTCCGGACCTTCGTGACCTGCTTCGAGATGCTGATGAGGTCGCGGACCGCCTTCTTTACGGTCGTCGGCGTGATGCCGTTCGCCTCATTGTAGGCTTCCTGGATCTCGCGGCGCCGGTTCGTTTCCGAGATCGCGTTTTTCATGGAGTCCGTCATGACGTCCGCGTACATGACGACGTGTCCGGAGGCGTTTCGCGCCGCACGGCCGATCGTCTGGATCAGCGAGATCTCGGAACGGAGGAAGCCCTCCTTGTCCGCGTCGAGGATCGCGACCAATGCGATTTCGGGGATGTCGAGCCCCTCGCGGAGCAGGTTGATGCCGACGAGCACGTCGAAGACGTCGAGCCGCATGTCGCGGATGATCTCCGAACGCTCCAGGGTGTCAATGTCCGAATGCAGGTAGCGCACGCGGATGTCCGCATTCCGCAGGTATTCGGTCAGGTCCTCCGCCATTTTTTTCGTGAGCGTCGTGACGAGGACCTTGTTCCCTTCTTTCACGGTCTTCCGGATCTCGCCGATGAGGTCGTCGATCTGTCCCTTCACCGGACGGACGTCGATCTTCGGGTCCAGGAGACCGGTCGGCCGGATCACCTGTTCCGCGCGGAGCATCTCGTGTTCCGCCTCGTACGGTCCCGGCGTCGCCGAAACGAAGAGCATCTGGTCGATCTTCGACTCGAATTCATTGAACGAAAGGGGCCGGTTGTCCATTGCGGACGGCAGGCGGAAGCCGTAGTCAATGAGCGTCTGCTTCCGGTTCAGGTTTCCGTTGTACATGCCGCCGATCTGGGGCACCGTCATGTGGCTTTCGTCAATGATGATGAGGAACTCCTCAGGAAAATAATCCATGAGCGTGTAGGGCGGCGCGCCGGCGGGGAGCCCGGTGAGATACCGGGTATAGTTCTCGATGCCGGAGCAGAATCCCGTTTCCTTCAGCATCTCCACGTCGTATTCGGTGCGTTCCTTCAGGCGCTGGGCCTCCACGAGTTTGTTCTCTTCGCGGAATTCCCGGACGCGCGTCTTTAAGTCCTCGCCGATCTCTTTCGCCGCCTGCAGCATCTTTTCCCGGTCCACGACGTAATTGCTCGTCGGGAAGAAGGCCGCATGCTCCAGGATCTCGAGGGCATTGCCGGTCAGGGGATCGAATTTCGTGATCCGGTCGATCTCGTCGCCGAAAAACTCGACGCGGATCGCATAATCGCCGGTCTCCGCGGGAAAGATCTCAAGCACGTCGCCCTTCACGCGGAAGGTGCCGCGCTTGAATTCCATCACGGCGTGATCGTACTGGATGTCGACGAGCTGCCGGACGATCTCGTCCCGGTCCTTCGTCATGCCGGGCCGGAGCGAGACGACCATGTTTTTGTAGTCGATCGGGCTGCCGAGGCCGTAAATGCAGGAAACCGAGGAAACGACGATGACGTCCTTTCGTTCCACGAGCGACATCGTCGCGGAGAGGCGAAGCTTGTCGATCTCGTCGTTCACGGACGAGTCCTTCTCAATGTAGGTGTCCGTCGCCGGCATGTACGCTTCCGGCTGATAATAATCGTAGTAAGAGACGAAATACTCCACGGCGTTTTCCGGAAAGAATTCCTTCATTTCGCCGTACAGCTGGCCCGCAAGCGTCTTATTGTGGGAGATGATGAGGGTCGGTTTCTGCAACGCCTGGATCACGTTCGCCATCGTGAACGTTTTTCCGCTGCCGGTCACGCCGAGGAGGGTCTCGAACTGATTGCCGCGCCGAAACCCGGCCACCAGGCGGTCAATGGCCTCCTGCTGGTCTCCCTTCGGTTCAAATGGCGCATGTAGTTTAAATTCCACGATTCTGTCTTACTTGATCTGTTCTTTCAGAATCCGGATCGCCTCGTTCATCTGCTCGTCTTCTTCGGTTTCCGGATCCAGTTCCACTTCCACGTCCGGCTGAATGCCTTCGCCGTGGATGCAGACGTCCTTCGGCGTATAGTA
>JAEEIV010000044.1 GCA_016281555.1 Lachnospiraceae bacterium
AAAACCGGCGAAGCTGTAGATGACTACAAGGACTGAGAGAAAGGCGGAAAGACTCCGTTTGGCAGATTTCAACATCTTGCAACCCTCTTGGAAATTATTTGAGCATTCCCGAGAAACACTCATTATAATAATACCAAATTATTATCAAAAACACAAGGAGAGAAGAAAGGTTTTTGTAGGGGGTCGGGCATGAAAAGAAGGGCCGGGGCGAAAGCGAATTGCTTTACGCCGACAGCCCTTCTGTTTTGCGTTTTTAGGGGATCTTAAAGGATGATTTCCGCCCGGCTTCCTCCGGACTTCTCCTTCGTGACCACGATCTGCTTGTCGATCCGTTCTTTCAGTTCGGAGACGTGAGAAATGATGCCCACAAGCTTGTTTCCTTCCGTCAGACCCGTCAGCGCCTTCATTGCCTTCTGCAATGCATCCTCGTCCAGCGAGCCGAAGCCCTCGTCCACGAACATCGTATCCAGCTGGATGCCACCGGCGCTGGACTGAATCTCGTCGGCCAGACCGAGCGCCAGTGAAAGAGAGGCCTCGAATGACTCGCCGCCGGACAGCGTGTTCACGCCCCGCTCGCTCCCGTTGTAGTGGTCGATCACGTTCAGCTCCAGCCCGATCTGATGCTGTTTGTCCGAGGTCTCCACGCGCCGCTTCAGTTCGTACTGGCCGCCCGACATCACCATCAGCCGCGTATTGGCCCTGGCAATGATCCGGTCGAAATAGGTCATCTGGATGTACGTCTCCAGCATGATCTTGCTCTTTCCGGAAAGGTTCCCGAGGGCGGTTTCCGACAAAGCCTTTACCCAGGTCCATTTGGCTTCGATTCCGGCCACTTCGCTTGCCTTCTTCTCCAGGTTTTCTTTCACGCGGCGGTTCGCACTGAGCCGGTTTGAAACGGCCTGCTTCGCCGAAGTCAGCGTCCGTTTCTGCTCCCTGACCTGACCGAGCACTTCCCGTTCCGCCTCAACGTCACAGACCACGCGGGATTCCAGCGCTTTCTCCGCCTCGGAAATCGCTCCTCGGATCCCGGCGATCTTTTCCACGCACTCCTGCAATGCCTCGACCGCCCCGTCGATGGCGTCGCTTAACTCTTTCTTCTCGCGCGTCTTTGCCCGGATTTCCGCATCCGCATCGGTCTTCGACGCAAACCGGAGTTTCCCGGTCAGTTCCGTGATCCGTTCGGAAACGCCGTCCCGTCTCGTTCTGAGCCCGGCCGTCTCCGTATCTTTCCGGCCTGTCTCGTCTTTCAGATTTTCCAACGCTTCCCGCTTCCTCGGGATCGAGAGTTCCAGGTCGCCTTTTCGCTTCACCTTCGCTTCGACCTGCTTCTTTTCCTCGTTGGCGGCTTCGAGTTTTTTCTGCCTGTCTGCCTTCTCGCTGGCCAACATCGGAGCCACTTCTTCGAACGCCGTCACTTCGGCGATCCTGCATGCGTTTTTCAACGCATTGTCCTTTTCGGTATCGAGCTGCGCCTTCTTCTCCTTGGCGGCTTCGCTCGCATTCTGCTCCGCGGTTTTGTCTTCTTCCGCCTTTTTCTCAAGCCCCTCAAGTTCTGCTTCGGAAGGCGCTTCCGGCGACTTGACGGCGGGCGAAGGATGAGTCATGGAACCGCAGACCGGGCAGGGTTTTCCCTCTTCCAGTGTACCCGCCAGAATGCCGGCCTGCTCGTCGAGAAACGCCCTGCGAGCCGCTTCATACGTCTCTTTCGCCGTCGCAGCGACTTTCCGTTTCTCCAGATACACTTCCTGCTTTTTCTTGAGGTCGTTCTCCAGCCGTTCGATCCCGACTAGTTCTGTTTCGACGTCCCGGATCGCCATCAGATCGCGGTTCAAATCAGTGAGTCTCCCGTCGAGGACCGCCTTCGCCTCGTCCGCATCTTTCAGTGTTTCTGCCTCTTCCGTCAGGCGTACGATTTCTTCCTGATCGGTCCCGATCTTCTCACGGTTCTGACGGACCGTTTCCTCAGCTTTGGAAATTATCTCCGTCAGCTCGGCGAGACTCTTTCTCTTCTCGTCCAGTTCCGCGTAGTCCGGGAGTTCCGCCTGGATCGCGGCAATAATTTCGCCCAGTTCTTCGATCTTCGGCTTCTTATCTTCCGCCGCTTCCTTCTTCTTGGTCAATTCCGCCTGCTCCGGAAGCGCTTCCTCCAGTTCTTTCTTCGAAGTTTTCAAGGAGGCTTCCGTTTTCTGACTCTCTTCCGCCTTCGTGATCTTTTCGTTCAGTTTCTCAATGCGCTCTTCCGCATCGCCGATTTCCTGCTCCTTCGCCCTATAAAGCGCCTCATCGTTCCCGATCAGTTTTTCGAGCAGTTCCATCACTTCCGGAATCGGTTTTTTCCCGGCTTTCGCCTGATCGATCTCGACCGAAAGCGCGTCGTCTTCATCGCATTCGATCCCCTTGACGTACTGCTGAATGCCGGCCGAACCGGTGTCGTACTGCCCTTTCAGCGCATTGGCTTCCGACTTCAGTCTTTCCTGCAGCGTGCTGTAATTCACGGTGTGGAAGATTTTCCGGAAAATTGCCTTGCGCTCGTCGGTGCTGGCAAGCAGCAGCTTCAGGAAATCCCCCTGCGCGATCATTGCGATCTGGCGGTACTGGTTCCGGTCGACGCCGAGGATCTCCGTCACAGCCGGCGTGACCGCCGATTTCGTGACGATGCGGCCGTCCGGGTAATGCAGTTCCGCGTTTGCGCCTTCCGTGGTCGTGCCGGAACCCCTCTGCTTTTCGCGCTCGTATTCCAAGTTCCGCTTTACGTAGTACTCGCTGCCCCTGCATTCAAAGGTCAGTTCCACCTCCGTCGGTACGTCGGGGGTGACGTATTTCGACCGGAACGAGCCGGCGTCCCGCTTGTCGGCGCTCGCCTCTCCGAACAGCGCGAACATGATCGCGTCGAAGATCGTCGTCTTCCCCGCGCCGGTATCGCCCGTAATGAGATACAGGCCGTTCGTGCCCAGTTTTTCCAGATTGAGTTCCGTTCTTCCGGCATAAGGGCCGAACGCATTCATGACCAGTTTTTTCGGTCTCATTGCTCATCCTCCCAGATTTTCTCGATCAATTGACGGACGAACGCAGTCTGTTCTTCCGACATTTCCACGCCGTTCTGCTGCAGATAAAACTCCGAAAACAGTTCCAGCGGCGACTTTCTTTCCACGTCTTCCGCCCCGCTTACAACGGCTTCGTGACGGGTGCGTCTGTTGTCGTAATCCAGTTTCATCAGGTTGTGATAGATCACCCTGAGCTTGGAAACGGCGTCCGGGATGTCGTCCTCGTCCGTCAGCGTGATGTGCACGTAATCTTCCGGATACGTGGTCCCTTCGTAAAAGCTCCGGAGCGTCAGTTCCTCGTACGTGCCCTTCAGTTCGACCATCTCGTGCATGGGCACGAGCGGCACGGTGCGGACCGAAACGTTTCCTTTTTCCGCAAACTCCACGACGCTGACGGACTTCTCGTGCCGCGCCTCGGAAAACGAGTATTTCAGCGGCGTACCGCAGTAACGGATCCGTTCAGAGTCAATGTTCTGCGGACCGTGGATGTGTCCGAGCGCCACGTAATCGAATCCGTCGAACACGGAGGCGTCCACGTTGTCCGAACCGCCGATCGAAACGTCTTCCGATTCCGACCGTTCCGCGCCGGTCACGAACTGGTGCGTGACGAGCACGTTCCGGACGCTCCGGTCAATGCCCATCTCTTCCACCGCCGCCCGGACCGCATCGGTGTAGGATTCGATCGTCTCGTCAGGGAAGAAGCGCTTCACCGTCACCGGTTTGATGAACGGAAGCATGTATATTCTCAGCGGGCCGTATTCGTCCGTCAGTTCGAGCGGGACCACCCGGCCGTGATACACGGGCGAGAAATGGATGCCGCTCACGTCCATCAGCCGGTTTCCGAAAGCAAGCCGCTCCGGCGAATCGTGATTGCCGCTGATGATATAGACCTGCAGTTTTCGTTCCGCGAGACGGACCAGAAAATCGTCGAACAGTTCCACGGCTTCCGCGGACGGAATGGACTTGTCGTAAACGTCGCCGGCAATGATCACGCCGTCCGGCCTTTCCTCGTCGATCACATTGAGGATCTTCTTCAGAATAAACTTCTGATCTTCGATCATGGAAAATTCGTTCACGCGTTTCCCGAGATGAAGATCAGACAGATGGATCAGTTTTGTCATGGCGAGACTCCTTTTTTATACTCAGTTTTATTCCTGTTTTCTTAACAACGCGGCTTCAAATTCCGTGATTTCCGCTTCTTTTTCCCGCCGTTCCTCTTCGTCCTCAGGAACGATCTCCTCGAGCGCTCCGAACGCGGCCGACAGCCGTTCGTACAGCTTGACGTAGGTCTCTTTGCTCTTCGATGCGCGGGCGGTCCGCCGGTAGATCAGGCGGGGAATGCTGAAAATTCCCGTAAAATGCAGCAGGAGAAACAGTGCCGAAACGAAAAGCATTGTCAGGGAAAGCCAGACGAGACCGTGCGGGATGAAACAGAGAACCAGCGCGGCAGTGGTCAATGCGGCGATCATGAAAAATGCGATCCGCGCGACGTCGTTTTCTTCCTTTTCGTCCAGCGCTTCGATCTCCTTCAGGATCTCCTGCTCTTCTTTTTTGAGTGCGGATAATTTCTTGGTGATGGTTGATTCGCTAAGCATTGCCGGCCTCCTTTACGATACGAAGATCCCGAACAGAAGCAATGCCAGAAGCACGCCTGAAAGGAATACCGTGCGGTCGCACCATTCGTCGAGACAGCCGTCTCTGCAGAACCGTATGAACAGGACGACTAACGCCGCCGGGGGAAGGAATACGCCCAAAGCGCCGACGGCGACCTTTGACCCGGGGGAGAGAATGAAAAGATCCTGATTCGGCCTCAAAAAGATGAACAAAAAGAACAAGCCCGGCACAAGGAGGCGAAGTACGACGAGCAGCACCATGGCGCGTCCCGTCTCCGTATTGCGCAGGGAATACAGCACCGAATCGTCGGTAATGGTGTCGCCGGACTGCGATTTGATGGCCCGTTCCGCCCGCGACCATGGCAGGTCAACGCCCTGTTTTCTTAAGTCCCGGCGGATGACGTCCCAGTTGGCTTCGAGGTCGTCCACGGTATTCGCGTCGTGCCAGACCTGCTTCCAGACCTTGCCGGGCCACTCGCTGATCCGCTGCCATGCTGCCATAGTGCGGATCGGAACGAACAAAAGAAGGACAGAAAGCAATAATCCGGCGAACCAGATGAAATATTTCGTATATTCATTGTACCGGAAAAGTGCTTTTTTCTGAGAACGTCGTGTCATTGTTTCTGGTTCCCTTTCAGGCAGGATTCTTGTCCTTTCATTATATCATCTCAAACCGTCGTTCACAATATGCTGTCAGTACGGATTCCTTAAAAATCCCACGATCCTCCGTCTCACCGGACGTGCCGTTTTCGGCACGCCCGGGCCCCTCATGGATGAAACCGCGCAAAGTGCATTGAGGGGAGGAGGGAAAGGAGAATGACAAGGAGGTTACGCGCACTTTGCGACTATTTCGATATTCTCTGCCTGCTTCCGAATCTTACGGATATCGGACGCAAGCAGCGTTTCTTTCTTTGCAAGCGCTTCGCGCACGGCGTCGAGGAACGGGCCGTGGCTCGCGAGCAGGCTCTTCGTCTGCCGGAACAGGCGGTCGATTTCGCTCTTCACGACCGCCTCGTTCGCGGCCAGGAACGCCGGCGAAGAATTCGGGAACGTCTCGTTCGTCACGTCAAGCATGGACGTGCCGGAGGTAGCGCTCTTCGCCATCGAATCTCGCATCATGTCAATGACGCGGAACAGGTCTTCTTCGCAGCCGCCCGCGATTTCGCCGGGGCAGAGCATCTCGACCGCAGCCTTGCCGCCGAGGCCGACCATCACGGCTTCTTCGATGTCCGAAGGAGGCATCCAGCGGTGGATGAAGCCGCCCACGCGGTTCCGCCCGGATTTCTTCACGGACGCCAGTCCGACGCTGCCGGGCGAAATCACTTCGCTGACCACGAGGTGACCCGCCTCGTGCAACGCCGTCAGACCGACGTCGCTCTCGGACTTCTTCGAGAAGTCGTCCGGCGCATTGTACTGCGTGCGGAGGACCGCCTTCACGAGGTCCTTCATGTCGATGCACTCCTTGTGAGCGTACGCGGCATTGATCGCCGCCTCGTTCAGAATGCTCTCCAGTTCCGCGCAGGAACTGTAGCTCATCATCTTCGCCAGGTCGTCCATATTGATGCGGCTCGACACCTTCTTCGTGGACAGGTAGTGCTCAATGATTTTCTTCGCGTCTTGGTGCGACGGGGGCAGCACTTCGATTTTGCGGTCGAAGCGGCCCGGACGGAGCAGCGACCCCGGCAGCTTCATCATACGGTTCACCGTCGCAATGACGAAGACGTCGTCCTCGCGGACCGAGTCAATGCCTGCCTGGACCGCGACGTATTCCTTCGCATCGGGATGCGAAGCGTCCGAATTCGCGAACTTGTCCATATCGTCGAGCAGGACGATGCAGGGCGCGTTTTCCTTCGCCAGCTCGAAGGTTTCCGTGATTTCCTTCGCGAAATCACCGCCGTTCGTTCTGCGAAGCGTGTAGGCCCACCGACCGCTTTCCTTAATGAAAGCTTCGGCCAGCAAGGTCTTCCCGAGACCGGGACGGCCGTACAATACGACGCCCTTCGGCAGTTTCGCGCCGAGCGCTTCGTAGTCTTCTCTTCTCTGATACATATCGCAGATTTGAAGGAGTTCCTGTTTGATGGATTCGTAACCGATAATTTTATCAAATGCGTTCATGTTTTTTCCTCCGTCGTTTTCTACTTACATTATACGATATGCATTGTCCCAAAAATGGTTCATCCCGCCATTCTTTTCAAAAATGCGGATCCGGGCGCCCCGAAGGGCCGCTTACGCGGCCTCGGGATTGTGGCCCTTGTGCTGCTCACCCTGAGCGGCTTCCCCTTCGGTCTTCTGGACCGGAAGTTTCGTCACTTCGGTCTTCTCTTCTTCGTCACTCAGGCGTTTCCGAATCGTGTCTTCGGCCCGGTTCAGATAGTAATACACCGTCTGACGGGAGATGTGGAGCGCTTCGGCGATTTCCGTAGGCGACATCTCATTGAAACCGTTCAATGCGTGCGCCATCGAGAAGATCACGCGTTCCTTGAGCGGAAGGGCTTCCAGCTCCTCCTCGATGCTCATCAACATTACCGTCTTATCGATTTCCGCGCTCGCGTCCACATCCGGAATGATGTCCATCATTGTGTAGCTGTCTTCGTCGTCGTCCGACCCGCGGAGCGCGTCCAGGGACACTTCGTTCGTGTGCAAGTGCTCCTTGCAGAGTGAAATCAGGGAGAGGTCAAGACTTTTCCAGGCGTAGGTACTGAACTTCGCAGTACCGGTTTCGTACTTGCGCGCCAATTTCACGAGGTTCATACAGGAGTCCATCAGGATCTCTTCGAAATCCTCCACCGGAAGCTCGAACCGGCGGCACCACTTCGACGTCAGGCGGTACAACATCGGGATGTTGGCGTAAATCAACTCTTCTTCCGCTTTCCGGCGGCCCGCTTTGATTTCTTCGCAAAGTCCGGCGTTCAGGGTCTGAAGCTCATCGCCCGTGAGCTTCTTTCTCGATGCGCACGCTTTCGGGAAACAGCGTCTTACGGCGCCGTAGTAGCTCCCGTTTTTGTACAATTCTTCTGCGGTTTCTCCGGAATCTCCCGCCCGACCGGCTTCCTCGGACACATAACCTTCCCAATCTTCTTCAAACAGATATTCAATTGTAGAGTTCATTTCGTTCATCCACGTACTCCTTTACATCTCGTCACGTCCTCGCCGGGGACAAAAAAATCCGGCAGACGACTTGATTTCCAAACCGACCACATTACCTTACGCAATTTCCTGATCAATACCGGCTCACGCATCTTCCAGCTGCGCGAGGCCGTTTCCAAGTCATCCGCCGAAGCGAATCTTTTTCAATTGTGCATTCTGATTCTTTTCACTCACCTCCCTTCATTTCCGCCCCTTCTTCGGGCGGTGAACTGTGATGGTAATTTTGACCGGGCGCTTCGCGCCGGACCCTGTTTTACGTGCTGCCATGGCACCTCCTTTTGATTCTCAGTTATTTAAGAAACTCCCTGCAACGACGTTCAACCGTTTTCCCTACGATAGAATAGGAATTTCTAAACAAATGCCATCAATAACATTTCCACTTTTACCAACGATTTTTCACTTCAACAACGATTCGAATTCCGCGCCCTGCTCAATTTCGCCTTCCAGTTTGTAGATCTGCGCCTGATACTTTGTGATCTGTACTCTTCGCTTCCTGAATTCCTCTCCGATCCGCCGCCGCTCTTCCGTTTCCGGGAACGGGATCCTGAGATCTTTCAATTCGTTGATGTTCACGAGTCGCTCGTTCGTCATCAGTTTCAGCATCTGCTGACCGTACCTGCTCTCGAGAAACGCCTGAAGATAATTGAGTTCCTTCTCCTTTTCTTCCACCGGCAGGTCCTTCTCGTTCCACTCGATCAGATAAGAATTGATTCCAAGGACAGTCCTGGCTTCCTCCAATGCCTTCACCAACTTCATCTGTATCGGGAATGTCCGCGTCATCATAAGACCGCAGTCCTTGACTTCCGCTCCGTAGGTGCTGGTCTTGTCTTCGCTGCCGATGGTCTTGACCTTCAGACCGCTTATGACCTCGCCTCCCGTGAGATGTCCCGACCAGAACAACAGCTGCTTGATCGGGCGCGTGTCGCCCGGGTTCAATGCAGCGTGACTTCGCGTCACTGAATAAAGATCTCCGAGCCGTTCCGTTCTCGTGAATTTCCCCGAAAACAGATAATACTCAGGTCTGAGATCCGTACTGTTCATTGCCTGTTCAATTGTCAATGTGCGATAGAGCGCCTCTCCGTGATTGATTTCCGGATCCCGGAACGCCCCGGCCTCTTCCCCGTAGTTCAAGAGGTCCAAAATGTATTTCCGCTTTTCTTCCGTCAAGAACGGACCGTCATTTTCCTTCCAGAGCGGTCTGGCGTCGATCAGCTTCACGGGCCGGTCGGAACGATCCTCTTTCTCGAAAACGATGATGGAAAACGGCTTCGACCGGTAATTCAGCACCGCGCCGTCCACCGTGATCACTGCCGAGATCCATCCGTTTTTCAGGAACAGGTCCCTGAACGGCTTCGCTCCGTAGTCCCAGAGCCCGCGGCCGTCCGAGATCACGACCGCCCGTCCGCCTTCGTTCAGATGCTCGAATGCTAACAAGAAGAACGCCCAGTCATCGCGCCACTCTTCATAACGTTTCCACTCGAGTTCATCATCTTCCTCCGGCAACGCCTCCCTGACTTCCTCATGCTTTTTCGCATATTCCGTCAGATACGCGCGGTAGTCTGCGATGTGCGCCTCGGCAGAAGAAAGTCGGTCCCACATCGGCGCCTGAACGAAGATCCGGTCGAACTT
>JAEEIV010000045.1 GCA_016281555.1 Lachnospiraceae bacterium
CAAGGATCACGAAATCGCGCCCGTCGTCGATCACGAAGTGATGGACAAGGTGGATTGCGAAGTCACCGCGACCATCGAAGTCGACGGGATCGACATGGTGTTCCGCCGGATCCTTCATCCGCAATGGGTCCGCCATTCCGGCAAGAAGGACAAGGATTTCGAAGGTTACGAAACCCGGTATTTCGTGAACGACGTCCCGTGCAAGATGAAGGAATACAACGCGAAGGTCGATCAGATCATCGACGGCACCGTCTTCAAGATGATCACCAACCCGGCCTTCTTCCTGAACTTGAAGAAGGAAGATCAGCGCAATTTCCTTTTCACGATGGCCGGCGCCGTGTCCGACGAAACCCTTGCGGCCGGGAACGAAGCCTTCCGCGACCTGATGGACCGGATCACCGGGAAATCGATCAAGGAATACAAGGCCGAAATCCGGTCAAAGAAATCCAAACTGAACGACGAATTGTCTTCCATCCCGTCCCGGGTCGACCAGACGAAGAAACTGATGCCGGAAGGCCGTGACTTCGGTCAGGCCGAAGCGATCAAGGCCGAAGCCGACCAGAAGATCGCCGACATCGACGTCCAGATCGGCGACGCCGTGAAGGCCAACCGGGCCGGTTACGACGCGATCAACGACGTGAACCGTCAGATCGCCGCGAAGGAAGACGAAGGCCGCCGTCTGGTCGACGCCGCGCAACGCGCCGAAAACGATCGCGTCCGCAAGCACAACGAAGATCAGGACGAAAAAGTCCGTCAGTCCCGGAAGGAATCCGATCAGGCCCGTCGCGAAATCGACGACCTTCGGAAAGAATTGTTCTATCTGCAAAACAACATTGCCCGGTCCGAAAACGCCTTGCAGTCGAAACGTCAGGATCTGGAAATGTACAAGAAGGACCGCGAAGCGCTTCTTGCCCGTTGGAAGGAAGCATCCGAATCGTGTTTCAAGGCGTCCGACGAATGCCTGATGTGTCCGGTCTTCAAGCGCCCTTGCACAGATTCCGAAGCCGCGACGCACATCATCGTCGCGCAAGAAAAGTCCCGTGCCGCATTCGAAGCCGAAAAGGCCGAAAAGATCGAAGGCATCAACACGCGCGGCCGGAACATCCGTCAGATCATCGATTCCCTTACGGCCGACATCAAGACCATCGAAGACCAGATCGCGGCCGACAAGGCGAAGATCGAATCCGTTCAGTCGCAGATCGCGGCGAAGGAAGAAGTCCTGAACGGTGCCGCGCCCGTCTACAAACCCGAATATCTGACCGCCGCGAAGGTGGATCCGGCAACGGTCGCCGGATGGTCCGACATCCAGAAGGAAATCGAATCCCTTCGTGCGTCGATCGTGGATCCGTCGCCGGTCGACACGTCCGACTTGCAGAAGGAAAAGGCCGCATGGATGGCCCGTCGCGACGAAGCCGTCGCCGCGTTGAAGGACCGCGACACGATCCAGAAGCACACGGACGAAATCCATGCCCTTGTCGAAAAGATGTCCGAAATTTCGCAAGCGATCGCCGATCTGGAAGCGGAAGAATTCCTGATCAATGACTTCATGCACGCGAAGGTCGAAGAATGCGAAAAGCGCATCAACGGCATGTTCACCCTTGTCGATTGGCAATTGTTCGATTACACGATCGACGGGAACGAAATGGAAGCATGTATTCCGAAGAACAAGAAGAACGGAACGCCGCTTTCCGTCACCAACACGGCCGACAAGATCAATTGCGGTCTGGACATCATCAACACCCTTTGCCGGTATTACGGCGTCACGGCGCCGATCTTCATCGACAACCGGGAATCCGTCACCAACCTGATCGCGTCCGAATCGCAGATCATCAATCTGATGAAGGTCGCCGGTCAAAAAGAACTGATCATCACAACCAATTAAAGCAACAATATGATGGAAACCAACATCGAAATCTTTGACGGCATCGGGTCCAAGACCATCCGCCGTCACCGGCATGGCGCTTATTTCCATGTCAACATGAAGAACCGTCACGTCCTGATGTCGAATGACGCGCGGATCGCCGTCTTCGGTCTGGACCGGTTCACGCCTTCCAAGTTGATCTTCGTCCATTCGAAGATCGAACGCAAATGGTACGTCGCCGAACCGAAGGAAAACACTTTGTTCGGATCCGGTTACGAAGCGAAGCCGAAGGACACGAACAACCGTTCGTCCGTGTGGACCGTGAACAACGGCGCCGCCGAAGTCCTGAAAAAGATGATCGCGGAAGTGAACGGCGGCAAGGTGGACGAAACGCACACCATCGCCGTCGGCACCGAAACCGTCGACTATGAAGGCATGAAGTTGTTCCCGTTGACCCTTAACGCGTAAGATCATGGAAGACAACAAGGCAATGACGACCCAGACGCCCGGTGCGGCGCCGGTCGTGTTCAACTTCTTCGACGGGAATCAGTTCGCGACCATGCAACGCGTTTGCCGCATGTTTGCAAATTCCGAACTTGTCCCGGACATGTACAAGATCACCGAAAACAACCCGGAAGCGAAGGCGATCGCCAACTGCATGATCGCGTTGTCGATTTCGCTTCGCATCGGCGCGGATCCGCTTATGATCATGCAGAACATGGTCCCGATCTACGGGAAACCTTCATGGTCTTCCAAGTTCCTGATCGCGACGGTCAACACTTGCGGCCGTTTCAATCCGCTTCGTTACAAGGAAACGATCGACGGCATGGTCGGCAAGATCGAATATGTCGAATACAACAAGACGTGGGTCGACGGCACCAACGGCCGTCGCGGTTACTTCAAGAAGGAAGCCGTCACGAAGGTCTTCGACGGCACCAACGTCCCGAACCGGACTTGCGTCGCCTACACTTCCGAACGCGGATCCGACGAAATCCTTGAATCGACGCCGATCGACATCAGGATGGCCGTTCAAGAAGGATGGTACACGAAGGACGGGTCGAAGTGGAAGACCATGCCGGTCAAGATGCTTCGTTACCGTGCCGCGTCCTTCTGGACGAACGAATACGCGCCCGAAATCTCGATGGGAATGGCGACGGTCGAAGAAATCATCGATTCCAACATCGACGATCAGCCGCAACCGGACGACAAGGCCATCGCGCAACTTGCCGAACGGATCAAGGACGCCGGCAACAAGGATGTCGTCGACGTCGATGCCGTCCCGGTCGCGGAACCCGACCAGAAACCGGACGACAAGAAGCCGGAAGACCCGAAGAAGGAAGATCCGAAGAAGGAAGATCCGAAGCCGGCCGCCGATCCGGCGCCCGTCCAGACGTCGGCGGAAGATCCCAAACAACCCAAATTCCCGAATTGGTGATGAAACTGATCGTTCTTGGATCGTCTTCACGCGGCAATTGCTACGTCCTGAAACCGGATTCTGGAAAGTATCTGGTCGTGGAATGCGGCGTCAAATTGGCGAAGTTGAAGGCGGCCGTGAATTTCAACGTCCGTGATTGCGCCGGGATCCTGATCAGCCATGAACACGCCGATCATGCCGGCGCCGCCGAACAAGCGATGCGGTCTTGCCTTCCGATCTGGACGTCGGAAGGCACCGCGTCCGCCATCGGAACCGACATCGATCCTTACGGAATGCACATCATGAAACCGTTGATGCGGTACGAAATCGCCGATTTCGTCGTGTGTCCGTTCCCGATCGAACACGATGCGGCCGAACCGTTCGGATTCATCATCGATCACCCGGAATCCGGCCGGATCCTTTTCGCGACCGACACGGCCTTCCTTCCGCACAAGTTCACCGGTCTGAACAACATCATGATCGAATGCAACTATCGGACGGACATCCTGAACGCGAACGTCAGGTCCGGCAAGATCCGCAAACCCGTCCGGGACCGGATCATCGGATCGCACATGTCTTTCCAGACGTGCCGCGACACGTTGATCGAAAACGATCTTTCCGCCGTCGTGAACATCGTCCTGATCCATCTTTCGTCGGACAATTCCGACGCGGAAGAATTCCGGCGCGGCATTGCCGGCGCGACCAACAAGAACGTCGTGATCGCCCGTCCCGGAACCGAAATCGAATTCAACAATCAACCTTTCTAATCATGACAAAATACATCCTTTTCAAGAAATCTGATCCGTCCGAAGTCATCGGACGTTTCGACCGGATCAGCGACGCGCAAGATCACGTCGTGGACAACGATCTTCCGATCTTCGATTACGACATCAGGCCGGAAGAAGTGTCCGACATCAACGAAGTCGTCACGGACTTCAAGTCCGCGTGCGAATATCTGCACATCAAGCCGGACTTCAAGATCGAAGTCGCCGACAAGAAGCATCAGAAGGCCGTCGAAGCCTATTACCAACTTTGCGTCATCGCGGAAGCATGGAACAAGGCCGACGGATTCGTCCCTGATTGGACCAACGGGAACCAATGGAAATATTGGCCGTACTTCGTCTTCAAGAAAGGGGGCCTTTTGTTCGGCGGTGGTTCGAATGATGGGACGGCTGACGGTTTCGTGTGCGCGATTTCGGCTGATTCGCCGTCGGATGCGAGTGCGTATATCGGTTCTCGGCTTTGCTTCAAATCGTCAGATCGCGCACGCCAATTCGGAAATCAATTCGTAAGCCTGATTAACGACATGATGTTGGTCAGGTAGGTTTAACACATTAACACACAAAGACAATGGAAAAGTTACTTGGCCAGAACATCAAGGATCTGGAAGCACGCCGGCAATTCATGATCGACAATGCCGACGAATGTGAAGACAAGACCTTCACGAAATCGCTGACCGCCGAAGAATTGGCGACCTTGCGCGTCGATCATTCGGAAAACGCCGTCAAGATCGCGGATCTGCAAAGTCAGTTGGACGCATTCAAGGCCGGCATCAAGGTCCAGATGAAACCGTTGGTCGAAGCCAACGCGAAGATCCTTGCCGACCTTCGGATGAAGGGAACGATCGTCACCGAACGTTGTTGCAAGATGATCGACCGCGAAGAAGGCATGGTCGGCTTCTACACGATGGAAGGCGTCCTGATCGAATCCAGACCGGCGACATCCGACGAATTGGATCCGACGATCATTTCCGCGATCCGCGACGCCCACAAGATCGAAGACGCGGCCTTCAAGGGCCGGCCGGCGGTCGTCGTCGTTCCCGGTACAACGAAGTCCTGAACCCGTAAACCAGAAGCATCATGTCAATCATTCCTTCGTTGGATCCGTACATGACCGCCATGCGGATGTTCATCAGCACGGACCCGATCTTCATCCCGAAGCGGACGAAGAAAAAGTATTGGATGAAGCCGGCAAAGAAGGGTTACACCCGGAACGGCCGCAAGAAGCACAACCGTCACAACAAATAAATCACTACCATCATGGAAGACAACAAGAAAATCAACATCTTCGTCCCGGAAGACGCGAAGAAGGCGGAAATCATCATCCGCGAAGTCAACGGCGTGAACGAATTGCCCGTCAAGGAACCCGTCAAGTTGGAAGTGTCCGGCGTGATCGGTGCGCCGGTCGAATTCCTTCGCCATCGGTACGCATTCCCGGACCAGATCGACCGCGACCATTCGCACGTCATCGTCGACCGCGATCACAACATGATCACCCTGATTACGAACGAAAACGACGCCCGTCGTTGCCAGAAGATCGTCGGCCGGATCGCCCTTTCGAAGCAATACGAAGAATTCGGCATCAACACCGGCAAGACGTGGAATCCGAACGATCTTGGACAATTCTTCAAGATGAACCGCGTCTATTTCCCTGACCGCGAAGCGAACATGCAGTTGGTGACACTTCTGAAATCCTTCGAAGCGGACATCCAGACGCGCGTCGAACGCGAACGCAAGGAAAACGGGTCCTTCAAGGACAATTATGCCGGCGTCGTCACGGCCAACATTCCGCCGTCCTTCGATCTGGTGATCCCGATCTACAAGGGATCGACGCCTGAAACCGTCGAAGTCGAATTCTATGCGACCGTGAACGGACGCGACATCCTTCTTTCCCTTTATTCGCCCGGTGCCGTCGCCGCCGTCGAAGACGTGCGGAACAACCTGATCGACGACCAGATCAACGTCATCCGCGACGAATTCCCGGAACTTCCGATCATCGAAATCTAATCATTCACCCGGCCGGGCGGCGGATCCTGATCTTCCGTCCGGCCATAACACATTCGCAATGGCACGATCCAGATACAAGTCAACGGCGCACATCGTCATCGATGAAAACGGCGATCCCGTCGTCGGATTCACGAAGTCAGTCAATTCGGCCCGGTCATTCATCGACCGCAACCCGGAAATGTACGGTGCGACCATCGTCGCCGTCGACCTTTACGACAACATCGAAGACTATCTGGAAGACGCGAATGAAGATTGATCGTTATGGCAAAGAAGACATACTATTTCCAACACGACTATAATAGCCGGAACGATCCGAAGATTATGGGCCTGATCAATCGATTCGGCCTTGAAGGGTTTGGGTATTATTGGACATTGATCGAAGTCATGTACGAACAAGGCGGAACGATCACAATCACCGACGCGATGGTCCTTGCGGACTTTTACCGGATGGATCGGGAAAAGGCGATGTCGGTCATCAAAGAATTCAACCTTTTTGATGTTGAAGATATGACGATCCATTCCGCATCGATCGAACGCCGTTTGGCGAAGACCGAAGATTTGTCAAGAAAACGCCGTGAAGCGATCATGAACCGGTGGAACAAGGAAACGGAAGGCGAAGACCCTGAAACGCCGTCAGCGCCAACGGAACCGGCCGTCCCGGCCGAATCCGCGCCCGTCGACCGGATCGATTATCAGAAGATCGTCGCCGATTGGCATCAGACGTGTCCGTCCTTGTCGAAGGTCCGCGCCCTGACGGACGAACGGAAGGCGAAGATCCGCACGCGGTTCGTCCAGATGTCCGACCCGAAGATCCTTGAAGGTTACGGCGCCGCCGATGCATACGACCTGATGCACCTGATCTTCGCCCGTCTGGAAGGATCCGACTTCTGCAAGGGCGACAACAAGTCTTCTTGGAAGGCCGACTTCATGTGGATCATGGATTCGCCGAACAATTGGACGAAGGTCATGGAAGGCCGGTACGACAACCGGAAGAAAGGCAACAACAACAAAGTGAACGAAGAATGGAATTGAACGACTTCATTGCCGAATTGCGGCAAACCGGCACGGCGCAATCCGTGACCAGACAACCGGTCCGTCTGGACATGACGGCCGCGATCGAAGCCGTCACGGCCATCGGTTCGGCCTTCGTCCCGGCCTTCCGGATCGACGACGACAACCGGTTCGTCTATGAAAACCTGATCCGATGGATCCATACCGATCCTACGGCTATGTGTCAGGATCCAGACGGCGGATCCGTGATCCCGGCCAACCTGACCGCCGGACTTTACATTTGCGGCCCGACCGGCACCGGGAAATCCGTCGCCCTGAACGTCATCATGCAGTACGCCCGATTCATCGGCGCGTCGGCCGTCGTCAGAAGCACGCGGCGCAACGGCCCGTTCCGGACCGGAATGTCGCGGATCCCGATCCGGGCCGACCGGATCACCGACGAATTCGCGGCGACGGGATCATTCGACCGGTGGAAGACCGAAGAAGTCCTTGCCGTTCAGGACTTCGGATCCGAACCGGCCGAATCGGCCTACATGGGAAATAAGATCAACGTCATGAAGGCGATCGTCGAATATCGCGGCGACCGGGCCGACATGATCACGCATTTCACGTCGAACCTTTCCCTGACCGGGACCCGGATCGGCGACATGTACGGCGACCGCGTGTCTTCGCGCCTTCGCCAGATGTGCAACGTTTACATCCTGAAAGGAAAGGACCGGCGGATATGATGGACGTTCTGGAATTCATTTTCGGCGACTTTTGGCATTTCATCGGGACCGTCCTGATCCTGATGATCATTTGCGGATCGCCGATCGTATCGATCAATCACTATCATCACAAAGACGACGAAGAAAATGACGTTTGAAGAACAAATCAACCTTTGCGCGGATAAGGTGTGCGCCGCCATCCGCGACAACAAGATGGTCGATCTGGACGACATCCACCGGATCATCCGGACGAACATGATCCTGACGATGGAAGGCATGTTCTATTCGGAAGATCAGAAGTTGGCCGACGACCAGATGCGTTTGATCCGCGAAAGGGATCTGAACGCGACGACATCCCGGCGCCGGGCCGAACTGAACATCAAGATTCAGGAAATCGCCCAAAAGCGAAAGGCCGTCCGCATGAAGATCGGAAAGATGCACGACGAAGATCAATACCTTCTTCTGAAAAAGTTCATCATCGAACGTTTCGGCCGCGAAGTTCTGGACGAATTCTTCGCCCTTCACCCGGCGAAGCAATTGGCAAAGATCAAGAATCCATGAACGCACGGCAATTCTTCGAAAAGGTGCGCGAAATGCGTGCCGCGCAAAACACCTACTTCAAGACCCGGAACAACAACGATCTGAATCGCGCCCGGTCGCTTGAAAGGGAAATCGACGCCGAAATCAAGCGCGTCGATGCGGTCATCGCGGAACGATCCGCCGGGCCGTCATTATTCGAAAATCAATAATTCAACCATAACGCAATGAAACTTTTCTTCTATGACTTGGAAACGACCGGCACGATGGTCCATCGGCACGGCATCCATCAGATTTCCGGCATGATCGTCATCGATGGCCAGATCAAGGAAACCTTCGATTTCAAGGTCGCGCCCAACCCGGCCGCGCAAATCGACGACGCGGCCCTTGCCGTCGGCAACGTCACCCGTGACCAGATCATGAATTATCCGCCGATGGATCAGGTTTACCATCAGATCGTCGGCATGTTGTCAAAGTACGTCAACAAGTTCGACCGCACCGACAAATTCTTTCTGGTCGGTTACAACAACGCGGCCTTCGACAACGCCTTCTTCCGCGCATTCTTCGTCCAGAACGGCGACAAGTATTTCGGTTCGTGGTTCTGGTCCAACACGTTCGACGTGATGGTCCTTGCAACGCCGGCCCTTGCCGCAAAACGGGCCGAAATGCAAGACTTCAAGCAAGCGACCGTCGCCGGCACGTTAGGCGTCGCCGTAGATCCGGAAAAACTGCACGATGCGTCATACGACATCATCTTGTGCAAGGCCATATTCGACAAGGTTTGTGGAATCGTCTAAATCGGCACGCCATGAAAGTCAAAGTGTACAATTCCCACAAGGACAAGTTGATGAAGACCAAACACGCGTCCTTCTTCTTCCTTCCGGCCTTCGAATACGAAAATTGTTTGGGCCTTCGCATGTTCAACGTGTACGTCTTCGTCTGGAAGATCGTCTTCTTCTTGCACCCGGAACAATGAACGCACGCATCAGAAAAAAGGTCCTGAAAGACTATTATCCGCAAGTCCATTCCGTGATCATGTTGTCCTTCATTCAGGGTGTCGACCCGGAAAAGGTGACGGTCAAGCCGGGCGACGGGATCGACAAGCACATCATCAGGCATTTCCGCCGGATCCGACGCCTTGTCGGGATCGCGTCGCGGAAAAATCGTAAGACATTGAAAGTCAATGAAATAACAAAAACGGCCATCGCAAGAATGACCGGTCATTAGTTCCAGAACCGCCAAAACGCAACCAAAAATGTCGAAAATTTTCATATCTGGTCAGATTTCGGGCCTTCCGTTGGCGAAGGCGAAGGCCGCCTTTGACGAAACGGCCGATCTTCTTCGGTCGCAGGGTCACGAACCCGTCAGCAACTTCGACACGGGCCTTCCTGACGGATCGTCGTGGGATCAACACATGTTGGCGAACATCGCCCTGATGATGACGTGCGACAAGATCTTCATGATGGACGGGTGGGAACGGTCGCGCGGATCCCGTGTCGAATACAAGTTCGCGGTCGAACGTCGGATGCCGGTGATCTTCGCGACGGATTCGAAGATGGTCGCGGTCCGGATGGAAATGGTCGATTGGATCAAGGAAGCGATCGGCGAAGTGTTCGGCACGCCATACGAATATTTCTGCAACCAGACGACGCGCACGGCATTCCATGCACGGGCGATCTTCATCCATCATTGTTCTTATGACGCCGGGATCCCGGTCGAAACGATCATGCGGATGGTTCACCGTAAGCATTCGACGGTGTTGTACGCGATCAAGAAGTATCAGGATTCGTGTCGTTACGACCCGGAATTTCGTGAATTGGCCGCGAAGGTCCGGAAATTATTATTATCTTCGCATCGGTATCAAAATGATACGAAATAGATGCATTTGTAATGCATTTGCATACCAAAAGCAAACACACAACCCAATGGAACCCAAGAATTTGAACACGTTGTCCATCGCCGCACATGACGCGGCGGTCGAAAAGGGATTCTGGAAGGCGCGGCCGTCCCTTTCGCATTGTCAGGCGCTGATCTTTTCCGAAGTGTGCGAAGGCATCGAAGCGGACCGCAAAGGCCGTCATGCCGACGTCGAATTGTTCGACCGCCGGATCGCCATCGGCGAAAGTGAATTCATCGGCGCCTTCGAATCGCACATCAAGGACACGGTGGAAGACGAACTTGCCGACACGGTGATCAGGATCCTTGATCTTGCCGGAAGTCTGGAATTGGACTTCACCCGTGTCAGCGCGACGACGTACTTCCGCCAATTCCATAAGTTCGATTTCCCGGAAAACGCGTATGGTTTCATCAAGGGTTTCTGCAATGAAAACATCCCGATCATCCGCCGGATCGTGTGGGCGATCGCATACATCGAAGGGTGGGCCGAATACGAAGACTTCGATCTTTGGTGGCACGTCGGAAAGAAGATGGAATTCAACGCGACGCGGCCGGTCCTTCACGGAAAGAAGTATTGATCCGCATGTCCGACCAGATCGATCAGGATCAGGAACCGATCAAGGACCGTTGTTTCCTTTGCGGAAAGGCGATCACGGATCCCGAAGCCGCCGGCCATGCCGACGACGACGGTTGGTTCATCTGCAAGGATTGTCAGGAAAGGATCAGCCGGAAGGCGTTTCGCCTTGACCATCTGGACGGACGCGGACATGTCAAACCATCATAATCAATTTCAAACACAATGTTCATTTCCGAAGTGATCGGCAACATTGGAAGCGACGCCGTTGTCCGGGACATTTCCGGCAAGAAGTTCGTTTCGTTTAGTGTCGCGCACACGACCAGAAGCCGCGATCAGTACGGCAACACGACCGAATCAACCCTTTGGGTGTCGTGCCTTTGGTACGGTGACGGCGGCGGCCTTTTTCAGTATCTCAAACGCGGCGCGAAGGTGTTCGTCCGGGGCCGCACGACCATCAAGCCGTTCACCCGGCGCGACGGATCCTTCGACGTCGGTGTCAATCTGGACGTTTCCGAAATTCAGTTGTGCGACATGAAGCGCGACGACGATCTTCCTGAATAAACGACACGGCCATGATGAAGATCTTCAAAAGACGGATGAAGGACAACGAAGTCCGTGCCGTCGCCGCGATGCAGAAGGAAATCGATACCTATGAACACGCGATCGACCTGATGACCCTGATGTTTTCGGATCTTCCGGTCACGTTCCCTGACTACGGACACGATCACGATCATCTGAAATATGTGATTTCGATGGTGCGCCGGACCTTGAAGGACAACGATCACTTCCGTAACCAGATCAAGGATCTGACGGCGCAACTGATGGAAGCGCGTCGGGAACTTGACCGCCTGACGGCAATGGCCGCCGATCCAAAACCAGATCAAGAATGAAATACGATGTGATCATCGGAATCGATCCCGACGTCGACAAAAACGGCGTCGGGTTTCTTGAAGTCAGGACCCGGAAACTTGAAGCGGCCGCGTTGACGTTCCCGGATCTTCTGGACTACCTTGCAGACGTCCGCAAGAAGGCGACCGAAAACGACCAGACCGTCGTTGTCGTCGTGGAAGCATCGTGGAAGGACACGACAAATTGGCACACGACCAGATGGGAATCGCGCCGCGTGTCGACGTCGAAAGGGTATGACGTCGGCCGGAACCATGAAACCGGTCACAAGATCGTCGAAATGTGCCGTCACTACGGTCTGGACGTGATCGAACATCATCCGTTGAAGAAGGGATGGCGCGGACGGGACGGAAAGATCACGATGGAAGAACTTTCGTACTTCACCGGGATCACCGGCCGGACCAATCAGGAAATGCGCGACGCGGCCCTTTTGGCATGGTGTTTCGCCGATCTTCCGATCAAGATCAAGGTCGGCAAATAGGCGCCTGATCCGGACTTTCGGTTAAAAATGTGTTGAACGCGTATCATTTTGATACGGGAATCCGTTACATTTGCGATGCAATTGCAAAATCAATCCATCAACACACTATGAAACCGATCAATTTCAAGCAATCCACAAAGACCCTGATGTCGCCCGGATGCGGCGATCTTCCGGTCTATTCCGACGGCAAGACCGTCATTTCGTGTTGGAAGCCGTCCTTCGGCGAACGCGTCAAGATCCTTCTGACCGGGCGCGTGTACGTCGGCGTCAAGTCCGGCAACACCCAACCGCCGATGTACGTCGACGCGGAAACGCCGTTCAAGGCCGCTTCCGTCGCCGATTGGTTCCGGTGGTTGTGGGCGACCATCAAGGAAAAGTTCGAAGACCTGATCACCGGCCTGAAACGTCAGGACGTCCGCAAACATGTCCTTGCCGGCTTCCTGATCGCGACGATCGTCAGTTTCCTTGTCGGATCCATCCTTCCGAATCCGAAGATCGCCGTCTGGTTCGGGTTGGGTGCCGCCGTCCTGATCGGCGCCGCGAAGGAACTGATTTATGATCTTTGGATGAAGAAGGGGACGCCCGAATGGATCGACTTCATCGGGACGACCATCGGCGGCATCGCCGGGACCATCCTTGCCTTCGTCATCATCGTCTTGACAATGCTTGGATGATGAAGGATCCGAAGATCAAGAAGGCGAAGATCGGCGACCTGATCCCGGACACGTTGAACTTCAACAAGGGGACGGAATTCGGCGGTCATCTTCTGGAAAAGTCGGTCGATCGGTTCGGTGCCGGTCGATCGATCCTTCTTGATAAGCACGGCCGGATCATCGCCGGCAACAAGTTCACCGAAAAGGCCGGCGCCGCCGGTCTGGAAGACGTCCTGATCGTCCAGACGGACGGTCACACGGTCGTCGCGGTCCAACGTACCGACATCGACCTTTACACGCCGGAAGGGCGCGAAATGGCGCTTGCGGACAACGCGACCGCGAAAGCGGACCTTGATTGGGACGAAGAAGCCTTGCAGAAGGCCGTCGAAGAATATGACGGCTTCGATCCGGCCGATTGGGGTGTCGAAGCGGTTCTGGATCCGGGCGAAGGATCCGGTGACGGCGACGGCGACAACGGCCCGGCCGGCAAGGAACGGAAGACATTCACCTTTTCGCCGATCCAGATCGAAAAGATCATGGAATGCATCGACATGATGCAAGCACGGGACCCGATTGGATGCGATGAAACCTTCGGAAACAAGGATCGCGACGCCAACGCCCTTTTCCTGATCTGCATGGAATGGAAGACGCGGAAATAACACTTTGATACCATGCCGCGAACGAAGTACACGAAAGCGATGGTCAGGCGGATCACCGACCTGATCGCAAAGGACACTTATTCGATCACGGAAATATGCACGATGGTCGGCATCGACCGTCACTTGTTTTCCAGATGGAAGGAACGGCACCCTGAATTCGCCGAAGCGGTCGAAGAAGCCGAAAACCGCCGGACGGAAAGCCTTGTAACGGAAGCGCGGAAGTCCCTGATGAAGAAGATCACCGGTTACGACGTGATCGAAACGAAGACCGTCACCGCGCCGGATCCGAAAGGAAAGTTGGATCCGTCGACCGGCAAGCCGAAGGCGAAGGTCATCAAGCAAACGACGGTCAAAAAGCATCTGGAACCGGACACGACCGCGATCATCTTCCTTCTGACGAACGCGGATCCTGAACACTTCAAGAACCGGCATTCCAACGAAGTCACCGGAAAGGACGGCCGTGATCTATTCGCCGACCGGACCGATGAAGAATTGAAGGAAGAATTGCGCGGACTGATGCGTGTCATCGACGGCGCCGAAGCGAAGGAATAAATGTCAAAGGTCGAACAACGTGTGATCCTGAAAGACGCGATCTTGAAGGCGCGTGCCGTCGCAAACGGCATGTGCCGCGACGATCTTTTGCGGTTCACGTTGAAGACCATGCCGACGTTCACGCCGGCGGACTTCCATCGCAAGTATTACGGCCTTCTGGACCGGTTCGCGAAGGGCGACATCAAGAAACTGATGGTCTTCATGCCGCCGCAACACGGCAAGTCGGAAGGATCGACGCGCCGTCTTCCGGCGTATCTGGTCGGCCGGGATCCCAACAAGCGGATCGCGATCATTTCCTATTCCGACACGAAGGCCCGGAAATTCAATCGCGAAGTGCAACGGATCATCGACGATCCGGTCTACCATGACATTTTCCCGGACACGATCCTGAACATGTCGATCGTGTCGGAAGAACGGATCAAGGGTTACGTCAGGACATCGGAAGAATTCGAAATCGTCGGACATCGCGGATCCGTGAAGGCCGTCGGCGTCGGCGGTCCGTTGACCGGTGATCCCGTCGACATCCTGATCATGGATGACTTGTACAAGAACGCGAAGGACGCATGGTCGCCGACGATCAGGGAAACCGTCAATGATTGGTACGATACCGTCGCCGAAACCCGTCTGCACAACGATTCGCAACAACTGATGGTCTTCACCCGTTGGCACGTCGACGATCTTGCCGGCCGGATGATCAAGATGGACGGCCTTTTCGATCCGGAAACGAACCCGGACGGATGGGTTGTCGTCATTTTCCCGGCGATCAAGATCGGTGGACCGACGGATCTGGATCCGCGTCAGGAAGGCGAAGCGCTTTGGCCGCAACGTCATTCCCTTCGGTCCTTGCAAGCGATCCAGAAGAAGAACCCGATCGTGTTCGGATCCTTGTATCAGCAAGATCCGCGACCGGCGGAAGGCATGTTGTACGAACGCGGTTTCAGGACGTATTCCGTGATCCCGTATGACGCCGTGATGAAGCGGAAGAATTACACGGACACGGCTGACGACGGATCTGACTACCTTTGTTCGATCGATTACGTCGAAACGACGACGAACATGTACGTCCTTGATGTCTTGTACACGCAAAAGCCGATGGAAGTCACGGAAACCCGGACGGCCGAAATGCTTTGCAAGGACAACATCGACACGGCCATCATCGAATCGAACAACGGCGGCAAGGGATTCGCCCGTGCCGTCGAACGGATCGTGCGCCTGATGGGAAACAAGACGACCGCGATCGAATGGATCCCACAAACCGACAACAAACTGACGCGCATCTTCACCCAATCGGCCGCCGTCCAGAACCTGATCGTGTTCCCGGAAGGATGGGACAAGTTGTGGCCGGTCTTCTACAATGCCGTGACCGGCTTCCTTCGCGTCGGCAAGAACGAACACGACGACGCGCCTGATGTCCTGACGGCCATGACCGAACACTTCGGCGACGACGAAGAAGGTCAGGATCTGACGGGATTGTTTTAGCACATCATCAAACATCATCAGATATGAAAATCAAGGAAATCATTGATTCAGAGAATCAGCAAGTCATCATCGATGAACTGAAATCGCGCCGGTACATCGATGAACCGGACGTCGAAGCCGCCGAAAAGGCGTTGGATCCGATGAAACATGACGTCTTCGATCCCGTGTTGCGCCCGGACAAGATGGTCCGCGTGCCGCCGGAAGAAGTCGCCGCACGAAGCGCGACATCCGTCATGGTGACGAAGAAGGTCGACGGCAAGGACGCCGTGTTCCGTCAGGAACCCGTCGCCCGGATCGGTCTGGATCTTCCGTCCCTGATCGTCAAAAGGGCCGTCGCCATGATCTTCGGAAACGACGTGATCGTCAACGCGCAACCCGAAGACGACGCCCAAAAGAAGGTCTTGGACGTGATGAACAAGATCCGTCATTCCGTCAAGGAAAGTTCCCTGAACCGGAAGATCGCCCGTGCGATGTTTTCGTGCAAGGAAGCGGCCGAATTGTGGTTCGCCGTCCCGGTCGATCCGAAGGATCCGAAGAAGAAGACGAACAAATACGGCATCGAATCGCCGTTCAAACTTCGGTGCGTGCCGTTGTCGCCGTTGAACGGTGACAAGTTGTTCCCGTACTTCGACCAGACCGGCGACATGATCGCCTTCGGCCGGGAATATTCCCGTCAGGACGAAAAGAAGGTCACGCACACCTATTTCGAAGCATGGACCGACGAAGAACACGTCGTTTGGGAACGCATGCAGACCGGATTCGAAGTGATCCTTTCCGCCGCGCATTCCATCGGCAAGATCCCGGTCGTGTTCGGCAATGAAGACCAGACGGAATTCGAAAAGGTCGTCGTCCTGATCGACCGTCTGGAAAAACTTCTTTCCAACTTCGCCGACACGAACGACTATCACGCATCGCCGAAGATCTTCGTCAAGGGAAAGATTCTTGGATTCGGCAAGAAGGGCGAATCCGGCCAGATCCTTCAAGGCGACAAGGACACGGATGCACATTACCTTTCATGGGACAACGCGCCGGAATCCGTCAAGACCGAAATCGAAACCCTTCTTCGCATGATCTACACGATGACGCAGACGCCGGACATTTCCTTCGACGCCGTGAAGGGGATCGGATCCATTTCCGGGACCGCGTTGAAACTTCTTTTCACCGACGCGCATTTGAAGGTTCTGGACCATCGCGAAGTGTTCGACGAATATCTGGAACGCCGGTACAACGTGATCAAGGCATTCATCGGCCAGATGGACGTGAACGGCCTGAAAGCCGCCGCCGATTCCCTGATCACCGAACCGGAAATCCGTCCGTTCATGATTACCGACGACGCGGCCGAAATCGACATGTGGGTGAACGCGTCCGGCGGTCAGGCGATCGTCAGTCAGGAAACCGCCATCCGTCGTTCTTCCGAACTGACCGGCGTCACCGATCCGAAGGCCGAAGCCGAAACGATCAACGCCGAAAGCAAGGCCAAATCGACGTTCAATTTGGCCGAACCGACGGATCTATTGGATTAGGTGTCGAAACGCCGGGAAACCGGCCAAATTAGGGCGAAATGGCAAGGAAAAAGAAGTTAACGAAACAAGATTCCATCCGGGACGCGTTTTCCTTCGACGGATTCGAAGCGAATCATTTCCGTCGGACGGAAT
This sequence comes from Lachnospiraceae bacterium, assembly GCA_016281555.1. Classification (GTDB taxonomy): domain Bacteria; phylum Bacillota; class Clostridia; order Lachnospirales; family Lachnospiraceae; genus UBA1267. The sequence goes on from JAEEIV010000045.1 coordinate 17,175, forward strand.
CGTATGCGGCCGCCATTGATCGGTTGTACGACGCGGCCGTCGCGGATTTCGCCCGGTTGGCGTCGACGGTCACGGTGGATCCTGACAAGCCTTTCGAATTCGCGAAGGGTCCGGCGTTTCAGGCGAAGGCGCAAGAAATCGTCGATCGCCTTGCGGCCGGCATGTCCGCCGTGATCCGTACCGGCACCGAAAAAGAATGGTTGTACGCCAACCAGAAGAACGACGCCTTCCTTCGGCACATCATGGACACGTCGAAGATCGGCAAGCGCACCATGAACAAGTTGTCGGACCGGAACCTGAACGCCCTTGACGCCTTCCAGAAACGCAAGGTCGGCGGTCTGGATCTATCACAACGCGTTTGGCAATACGCCGGGCAAACGAAGTCCCTGATGGAAATGGGAATCGACATCGCGGTCGGCGACGGCCGTCCGGCGACGAAGTTGTCACGGGATCTTCGGTCGTACCTTCACGAACCGGAAAAGTTGTTCAGGCGCGTCCGTGACAAACACGGCAATCTGGTCTTGTCGCAACGTGCGGCCGCGTACCATCCCGGACAAGGCGTGTACCGGTCATCGTACATGAATGCGATGCGCCTTGCACGGACGGAAATCAATATGGCGTACCGTGACGCCGACCGGCGTCGTTGGGCCGCGATGGACTTCGTTGTCGGCTTCCGGATCGTCCTTTCCAACACGCACCCGGAAAAGGACATTTGCGACCGGTTGGCCGGCGACTATCCGAAGGACTTCGTGTTCAAGGGTTGGCACCCACAATGCAAGTGTCATGTGATCCCGATCCTGATGGACCGCGACGAATTCAACACGGACGAACTGAACGAATTGAAGGCCGCGATCCGGGGCGATCAATACGAAGCGATGGCGTCCAGAAAGACCGTGACCGACATCCCGGAAGGCTTCAAGGATTGGATCGAAGAAAACCGCGAACGATCCTTGTCATGGTCGAAACAACCGTACTTCATCCGGGACAACTTCGCCGGCGGCACGTTGGAAGGCGCCTTGCAGTTGAAGAAGCCGACCATCGCCAAACCGCAACCGAAGACGAAGGATTGGGACGACATCGACGAAGCCGAACGGACACGGTATCAGGACCGGTTCGAACGGATCTTCATGTCCGACGAATGGGATGATCTGGTCTTCGCGTGCCGGTGTTATTCCATCGACATGTCGCTGATCTTGAAGATGAAGAACGCATGGCCGGCCAATTACGACCAGATCGCCGCGATCGAAGCGGAATTCAATCGGTTGAAGTCCCAATGCGACGCGACGGCAAGCACGATGAAGGAAGCATCGATCAAGATCGCGCAAGAAGCGGATGCCGCATTCGGTGACGCGGAAGTCTGGTCGACGACATCATGGTCGTATTACGAAGGTTATGCGATGGACACGTTGACGGATGCCGCACGGGATTCGCGTTGGCCGAATTGGCCTTCGTTCAATCGTGCGATGACTTCTTCCTTGAACGATGCGCGGACCGTCGTCAAGATGGGAAAGGAAGCCTTCCAGAAGGCCGTCACGGCCGGAATCGACGCGATCGCGAAGGGCAAGGCCGCAAAGGTCGACGTCGCGAATCTGGAAAAACTTGTCAAGTTCGTTCCGGGCGGTTACACGGCGAAGGCCATCATCGGCATGATCAACACGGAAATCGACAAGATCAACGCCCTGATCCGGGCCGCAAACCCGGTCACACCGGAAGCCGTCATGAAGGCGAAGGACCGCGAAGAACTACGGAAGATCATGGTCGATTCCGGCGTGATCAATTCGGCGGATTTCGACATCAGTACGGGATCTTTCGAAGCCGTCAGGATCGGATGCGCCCGGATCGTCGAAGTGTCGACGCGATTCAAGTTGAACAAGATCGGATTCAACAACGTCACATTCCCGAAACGAAGTTCTTCGGCGGCCGCACACGCGAACGGCCGTCACGTCGAATTCAATAAGTCGTACTTTTCCGGATCCGCGAAGGGAAAGGAAAAGATCCGTCATTGGGTTGAAGTCACGAACGGCGAATGGGTGAAGCGGAAGGAAGCGGACATCCAGATCTTGAAGACCAATCAAAAGTATTATGCGGACCAGATCCCGACATTGAAGGCAACGAATCCGGGACGCGCCATGAACTTTGAAAAGATCGTCGCAGACTATCAGAAGAAGATCGATGCGATCCAGAAGTTGATCGATTCCGGGATGAAGCGATGGACGGTCGATTCGTCGATCGAAGAATTCCCGGCAACGACGGTCGTTCACGAACTTGGACACACCGTGCATGATCAGATTCTTGGTGCCATCAACGGATCCGTATATCGGAAGAAGTCGATCCCTTCCATGCAAGCCGATTCGATGCAACGCGAATGGGTCAAACTATATGACAAGTACAAGAAGGACGGTGCCGGATGGTTGTCCGAATATGGCCTGAAAAACGATCACGAATTCATGGCGGAATGCATGGTCTTGTACATCGTGAAGAAGGGCGAAGGACTTCCGGCCGACATTCTGGAATTCATCAAGAAGATGGAAAAGTTTGCGGTCGATAATGCATAAAAGAAGGCGGATCAATGTCCGCCTTCCTTCATTTTGTCGGATCCGCTTCGTCGAACGTGATCGTTGTGATCTGGTCGGCATCGCGTGTCCGGTGTTCCTTCGATCCATCCAGATACTTGTCCGGGATCCCTTCCGGGAATGCGGCGCAAGTGTCCGCGTCTGGATCCAACCATCTGCAATCAAGGCAAATGGAATTGTCGTCGATCTTTTTCATTAGGGAACTTTTTTATTGCGGTTCGTTGGTATTCTGATAATCGGCCGGGCAAGGATCACGACACGTTTGTTTTCGTAAGGGTGTTCCGGGTCGATCGTCATGTTCGCGATCGTGTCATAACCGACGCCGATTTCGTCGGCCGTGTGAATGTGATATATTGCCGCCTTCGAACCGAAGCATTCGACGGATCCTTTTTCCTTGAAGAAGACAAGGATCACTTTGCTTCCGTTCGCGGACGCGTTGATTCGATTCACTTCGCGATGGTAGTCGTCGAAGACCTTCTTGATCGGGATCAAGAAAGACGGGATTGTTTCCATGTCTGCAAATTTAGCGATTATATTTTGAATTCACCGGGAAAGTGTTCGTCCAGATACTTCCGCATGAAGCGCCGGCGCCAACTTTCGTGTTTGCCGGTCTTCTTGAAGGCGTCGTATGCTTCATACCATTTCGCGTCGTGTTCGTATCGTGCCGACGTTTCCATGATCTTGTCGACGATCGGTTTGATCGCCATGCGGTCGATCTTGTGCGTGAACCCTGATTTCGTACTATCAAGCATCAAGGCCAATCCGCCATCCGGCGCGATCAGGTCGTGACGATAATATTCTTCGAAGGTGATCTTGTCGGTCGTCACGGTCAACGTGTCGAAATACTTTTGGCCGGAATACTGAACGACGCCGTTGAACTTCAAGGCGAAGGTGTTCCGGTCCTTGATCTGGATCCCGGCCATCGTGAATCCCTGATCTTCGATCGCCTTCCGAAGATCGAAGATGAAGTCAAGTGTGATTTTCTTCTTCATGGTCCTGATCGTTAAAAGGTTTCCCGGCTGACGTTCGGCCGGTTCGCTTGTGCGAAGATGAAGGAATTGTCGGTTTCGATGCCGAACCGTTCCGCCATGTGATCGCGGACGAATTCGGTCGGATCGATGTAGGTTTCGAAGACGGCGCATTGCTTCTTCGTCAGACGGAAGATCCTGACGTCGCCGTACTGATCATAAACGACGATGAACGTCGTCGTGATTGGCATTGTTTTCATTGTATTGCGGTTTTAATAAGGTTTTCGTGTTGGCACCATTCGAAGGCAACGCGGACGGCGGCGTCCAGATCGTCGTCGATCGCAAGGAATAATTCGTGACCGCGTTGTCCGATGGTGATGTGATATTCCGGCCGATATGTCGGCGTGTTGTTCTGGTCCAGACCGGCGATCACCATGTTGATGATCCGGAAGAAGATGTCGTTCGCCGTCAGGGCGGAAAGCATTTCGATCGTCGTCATATCAATACCGGTTGATGAAGTCGATGTGCGTGCCGACGAAGTATTCGCCTTTGTGCCGGCCTTCCTTTTGGCGATAAATTCCGATGCCGATGAAGCCGTGCATTTCCTTCTGAACCTTTGCCGTGACGGCTTCTTTCAGGGTCTTGAACCAGACCTTCCGAAGACTATTGTTGTATGCCATATCGATCAAATGTTGAATCCGTGTTTCCGTGCGCGATCCACAAGCAAGGCTTCCAGATCGTCGGCGCTTACGCCTTCCGGCCAAATGGTCCGGGAATGATAGACGACATCATCGGCGTCGTTCAACACCGTGATCTGATAGTGAAATCGTCCAGATTGGCAAGTGTAATACCGTAGCATGTCAAAAAAGCATTGTGGCCCGGTCGGAACCGGGCCTTGTTGGACTTTATTCGTTGGTGATGATGAACCGGAAGTGCGGCGTGACGATCGTTGAAAATTCGGCCGCGAAAATGGATCTTGCGTGCATCGACCGGGTGCCGTCGGTGATGTGGATGTCGAACGCCTTCGCGTCGCCGTCGGCGATCCGGCTGATCTGGATCTTGTCGCCGTCCAGACCGGCCGTCATGATCCGGGTGACGATCAGGTGGATGGATCCCTTCCATTCGAATTCCGCGTCCTTCTGGACGTCTTCCATGAAGGCTTCCAGATCGAAGTTGTGGGTCAGGACGCGTGCCTTGCGGACCTTTTCGAAGTTGGCGCCGTTGACCTTGTAACCGTGATCACCGAAAGCGGCGATGACGGCGGCCATCGTCGGTTCGATGGATCCGAAGTGTTCCTTCTGATAGTTGAAGCGGAATTCGCCGGCCTTCTTCCGTGCTTCGAAGAACATGGCCTTGAAGTCGGCGATCTGGTCTTCGATCTTCTTCGTCAGGGCCTGACGGGTCGTGTCACCGGCGGCGTAACGTTCGGCGATGATCGCGTCAAGGGTGTTGATCACGGACATTTCGGATCTGGTCGGGATCCGGCGGCCCTTTGCGTAGGTGTCGCGATAGAAGATGACGAAGGCGTCGGATTCATCGGCCATTGCGGCGCGGATCTTCGCCGGGGATTCGGGACCATCCCAAAGACGGCGGAAGGCCATGTAATCTTCGGCGACGAAGGTCGTCCGGTCCTTGTGAAGATCGTTGGCCATCTTATAAAGGGCCTTCATGATGTCGGCCGCCTTCGTGGCGTTGATGCCGTACTTGGAAGCGATCGCGACTTTCGTCGCCTTGTCGGTTGCGTAGTAGACGGTTTTGGCGTCTTCCAGAAGATCGTTGATGTTGTGATTCATGGTGTTCATCGTGTCGTTTCTTTATTGTTGCTGACGCAAAGATATTGGTTTTATTTAATATATCCAAACAATTTGCGAAAAATCGTACAAGAAAAGTGAAAAAATATCTGATGCACATGAAATGCAAGTGCAATGCAAGTGTTCAACGGATTTTCAACGGATTGATCCGGGAAAGTTTTCGTATCAAAATGATACGATATATCTTTGCGCCGAACTAATAAAAATCTTACACATGGAGTTTACCGAAATTCTTGCGTTACTGACTGCAAAGTTTTCAGGCACGCGAAAGGACGTATTAACGAACATCGCGAAGGCGTTTGCGATGGCCGCTTCATCCGAAGACGATGCGAAGAAACTTGTCGAAGGTCTGACCGAAGACAAGGTGGCCGCATTTTCCAAAGATTTCCGTTCCGGCATTGATCGCGAAGTATCGAACGCGAAGACCGCGCATGAAAAGTCATTGCGCGACAAGTTCGACTTCACCGAAAAGAAGTCGGATCCGTCTGATCCCGGCAAGACTGATCCCGGCAAGGGTGATCCGAACGATGTCAGTACGATCGTGGCCGCCGCCATCGAAAAAGCGATGGCGCCGTACAAGGCCGTCATTGACAACTTCAACGCGGACAAGATCAACGCGACGCGTCGTCAGAAGGTGGAAGAAATCATCAAAGACGTTCCCGAACATCAGCGCAACAAGATGTTGAAAGACTTCGATCGCATGAAGTTCGAAAAGGACGAAGATTTCGACGCCTATCTGGAAGACACGAAAACCGATGCCGCGACGATTGTTCAGGATCTTGCCGACAAGGGCATTTCCGGCACCGGCGGCGTTTCCTTCGGTGCGGTTGACAAGAACGGCGTTTCCGCCGGCGTCGCCGCGTACATCAAGGACGCGACCGGTAACGACAACCCGTTGGGCGGCAAGGAAGTCTAACAACATTTTTCATCATCACCGAACATGTTACAAATCAAAAGATCGAAGGACAACCGCGTTGTCAAATGCATCCTTCATCGCATCGCTGACATTCCCGGTGGCGTAACGGTGTACACCGCCGATCTTGGCGGCAACGCCCTTCTGGAAGGCACGCCGCTTTCCAAGCCGTCCAACGGTGTCAGCCATGTCGTGAAGACCGCGAAGGTCCTGACCAATGCGACCGATTCCGCGACTACCATCGACGTCGCGAAGGGTCATCATTTCAAGGTCGGTCAGTACATCGGCAATGGCACGAAGGCGCAGGAAATCACCGCCATCAACACGTCCAACGCCGCCAAAGACGTGATCACCGTGACCGCGACTTTGGGGATCGCCCTGACCGCCGGCGACGTCCTTGTCGAGTGTTCCGGCACCGACGAAGCCGCGAAGTACGCCGCTTTCGCCATCGCCGGTTCCAACTACGACGTGAAGGCCGGTGAAAACCTTTTCGTCGACGCGTGGATCCATGCCGTCGTCCGCGAAGGCAACGCGCCTTCCGTCGATTCCGGCATCAAGTCCGCGTTGAAGAACGTTTCCTATCTCTAACCGATTAAAAGTCTGAATTATGCAGAAATCCTTGATGGTTGGTCTTACCGAAAAAGACATGAATGCGGTTATTCACACTTTTGATCTGAAACCGTATTACTATCCGACCCTTTTCCCGTTGAAGGAAACGAAGACCCTGACGTGGAAGATGTTGGTCGCGCAGACCGGTCTGAAAATCGCCGCCGATCTGGTGGCGCGTGGTGCGACTTCGCAGAAGAAGACCCGTCAGGCCATTTCCAAGATCATGGGTGACATCCCCAAACTGATGATCAGCCGTGAAATGTTGGAAGACGAACTGACCGATTACGACATCATGATCGCGATGTCCGCCGGCGATCCCGATCTGGTCGCCCTTGTGGAAGCATGGGCCGAAGATACGAAGTATTGTTGGACCGGCATCGCGGCCCGTGCCGAATGGATCGCCCTGAAAGAAATTTCCGCCGGCAAGGTCGTCTTCACCAATTCCAACAACGCCGCCGTCGTGACCGAATACGATGTCGACTACGATCTGGCCGCCGCGCAGAAGATCGGTGTCAACACTTCTTGGGCCGCCGGTACGTCCGCGAAGCCGCTTACCAAAGACTTCCCGGCCGCCATCGCCGCCGCGAAGGCTCTCGGCGTCACGCCGAAGTTCGCCTTCATGAACGTTGATACCTTCAATCAGTTCGCAAGTCAGGAAGAAGTCGTCAAGAAGTGTCAGTCCCTGATCGCCAATCTTTCCGATTACACCGACGCCGTTGACGTCGCAACCGTGAACGGCTATCTGGCGAAGAAGAAGGAACTTTACAAGGGTTTGCAGATCATCGTCATCGATCAGGACATCACGATCGAACTTGCCGATGGTTCGCAGTCGACCGGCAACCCGTTCGACGACAACGTGGTCATGTTCAGCGAAAGCAAGGTTCTTGGAAACACTTGGTGGAAGAAGCCTATCGACTTCACCCGTCGTTCCAAGACTTCGACCGCCGTCATGGCCATGAACGGTCACACCCTGATCAAGAAGTATTCCGAAGAATCGCCGGTCAAGGAAGTCACCGAAGGCATCGCGAATCTTTTCCCGGCATGGAACCTTTCCGAACGTTCCATCCTGATGAAGACCAACGCGAATTCGTGGTAACAATCATCCGCCGGGCCGGCGGTTTCGGCCGCCGGTCCTGACGGAATCCATTCCTTTCGTATGATCAACACAAATAGACAATACATCCACGCAACCTTGTCGCGGTTCAACGTCGACGCCGACACGATTGACCTGATCATGGCCGATCACGACGGTCTGGACGTTCAGTCTTTGGACGTTCGCGCGTGCAAGATGGCCATGTATCAGTCCCTTTCGAACATCTTGCCGTTGGCCAACATCAGCGAAGGCGGATATTCTATTTCATGGAACACCGAAGCCTTCAAGTTGTGGTACAAGTCACTTTGTTCGGAATTGGGTGTCGACAACGTGTTGGAAGACGACAAGATGGACGTCGAAGATCGATCTTACATGTGGTAAACCATGCCGAAGGTCCGACAATATCCGCATTTCCTTTTCGTCCAGACGGCCGCATCAGGCGCCGTTCAGGACGCGGACGGCAATTGGGTCCCGAAAACGACGTCGTGGACGTTGGTCGGCCCTTGCCGCGAAGAAACCGGCGGACGTGGATCGAAAGTGATGTTGACGGACGGACGGACCGTTGTTTTCACGGCCCTGATCCAATGTCCGGTCGGATCGCCGAAGATCACGGAAGGATCCAAGATCATGGTCGCCAACGACAACGCCGGAACCGACGTCCGCGTCACCGGCGAATGCCTGAAATCGGATCCCGGACAATTGCACACGCGCCATTGGATATGATCACGCCGAAGTTCACGACCGACGACATCCGCCGCCGTTTCGACCGGTTCCTTGAAGCGATCGAACGACGTGAATTGAAGCGCCTTCAATATTTGGGCGAAATGTGCGTGACGCACGCAAGGTCAATCCCGGCCGATCGTGGATTCCATGACCGCACCGGAAACCTTCGGTCTTCGATCGGTTACGTCATCTTCAAGGATGGCGTCGCCATTCAGGACAACTTCGCAGAAGTAAACGGCCCGGAAGGCGGAAACGCCGCCGAAGCCATCCAGAAGTCGAAGACCGTCGCCGACCGTGCGGCCCGGAAGCATCCGACCGGCTTTTGCCTTGTCGTGACGGCCGGCATGGAATACGCCATCTATGTCGAATCGAAGGGACGCGACGTCCTTGCATCGGCGGAAGCGCTTGCACGACGCGAAATGCCGAAGATGATGGAAGAACTTGTCAACAACATCAAAAGCGCAATTGAATGAAGACGACCTTTGATCTGAACACCCTGATGTTCCGGTTCCTTTCGGGCCTGAATTTGGGTATCACGGGCGGCATCTACAAGGATGAACGTCCGGACGGGTCGGCGCTTGAAGACATCGTTGTGAACACGATCGACCTGACCGCCGACTATGCGCCGCAAATCGCGACGTCGAACATCAACATCCATGTCCCTGATCTGGACCTGACGATCAACGGCAAGCCGCAGAAGAAGGAAGACATGGCCCGTTTGGCATCCCTGACGGACACGATCCTGACGGCGATCCGGGGCCATCACTTCGACGATTGCGGCACCGTGATCCAAAGTCAGGTCGTCTTGAAGGATGAAGATGTCGCCGGCCAACACTATACGAACATCCGAATCGGATGGTATTTGCACGAATAATTTGTTCACCAAAAAACACACACGAATATGAGCATGATTACAATTGGACTGAAAGCCGTTCTGGTAGGCACCGCCATCACCGACAAGACCGCCGCGCAGATCCGCGCGGCCGTGAACGCCGCGACGTTCAAGAAGATCGGCAAGGTCTATCAGGATACGGCGCAGATCAGTCAGGACGCCGCCGAAGTGACCGAACACTTCGAAGAAGGCAAGTCCGCGCCCGAAGTCCGTCGCAAGAAACGGAAGATCCCGGCCGCGAAGTTTTCCATCATGAACCCGTCCGGCCTTCATCTGACCAACTATGAAGGCGGCGAAGCCGTCGACACGGCCGGTTGGGGTACTGACGGAAGCGAAGCCGTCGCCAACAAGTGCATCATCCTTGTCGCCGAACAAGGTCTGACCTTCGTCATTCCGAACGCCGACATCGATGCGGTCCTGAACGGAAACCTTTCCGCATCCGGCATCCTTCTTCTGGAAGTGACCGTCACGCCGTTGACCAACACGGGCAAGTCGATCTACGCCTTCCCGTCTTCCATGATCACCGCGACCGGCACCGAAGATGCGGATCCTACGGTCCCGAATAACTAACGGATCAACGTCCATTTCACTAACCGACGACCCGATGTCATCATAAAACGTCGGGTCGTTTTTCAAATTATAGCAATGGAAGAAGATATTAAGACAAAGGAAACGATTGAATTGGACGAACTGAAACGGCTGATCGGCAAGGGTCAGACGTTCACGATCCGTCGTGTCGTCATGGTCCGGCCGAAGGGCCTTTTCGGCTTCATGAAGAAGCGGATCCGCAAGGAAGAAGAACTGACGTTCGAAATCAAGGAAGCGACACTTGCGACGATGGACCGGTTGTCGGCCGAAGGGATCCAGATGGTGATCGACGACAACCTTCTGACCGCGAAGGCCGGGAACGCAACCGGCGAAGCGCACAAGTTGGCGCACGACAACGCGATCAGGATGGCCAAATACGTCGCATTGGCCGTGTTGGGCGAAGACTTCACGCCGGCGATCCAGATGCCGGGCGGCCGCGTCAAGTATGTCGAAGACACGGCCCGTCTGGACGAACTGACGAAGTTGTTCGCGCACGCCATCAAGCCGTCGGATCTTTTCAAGTTGTGTGTCACCATCAACGCGATCGAAAATCTGCCGGATTTTACAAATTGTATCAGATTAGTAAGCGCAAGCCGCACGACGATCCCGAATCTGATACAATAATGAAGGGCCTTCGATCGCCCTACGGTCAGCGCGGCGCGATCTGCCAACATTTCGGTTGGACGTGGGACTACCTTCATCACGGGATCGCATGGTCCATTGTGGAAAGGATCATGATCGACCTTCCGACATACGTCAAGAAAGGCGACGAAGACCTTGTTCTGACGGCTGACAATGCGGAAGATATTATGAACTATGTCAATCAAATGATGTGATGAATACGGACAACGGCGCATTGGAATTTGAATCGACGATCGACAATGACCTTCTGGACAAGGCCATCGATCAGTCGGTGAAGAAAATGGAAGGAATGGTTGATTCCTTCGTCAAGGGTGGCGAAGAAATGGACGATGCGATGAAGATCACGACCAAAAACATCGAGATCCAGAAGAAGGTGATCGCCGATCTGGAACGTCAGATCTTCGACCTGAATCAGCAAATCGACGCCCTTTCGCCCGGAACCGCGCAAGATGAACTTCGTCGTCAGGCCGAAGCCGCGACGAAGGAACTGAACGCGGAAAAGGACGCCTTGAAGATGATGAAGGCGCAAGTCGACGCGAACGAAAAGTCGCAAGTCAGCCTTCGCACCCGGATCCGCGAACTGACCGAAGATCTGGTCCGTCTGGAAACGGCCGGTCAGCGCGAAACCGAACAATATCGTGAAAAGCAAGCCGAATTGGCCAAACTGACGGACGCCTATTCGGACGCCCGTGATCAGGCCCGGCGCATGGCATCCGACGAAGCGGTCTTTCAGGGGATCGTGTCGGGGTTGGGCGGCATCGCCGGCGCCGCATCCGCCGCACAAGGCGCGATGGGCCTTCTGGCCGGCGAAAACGAAAACCTTCAAAAGATCATGTTGAAGGTTCAGTCCCTAATGTCGATCACCATCGGCCTTCAACAAGTCGAACAAGCCTTGAACAAGGATTCGTCGTTCATGTTGAACGTCGTCGCGAAGGCCAAAACGGCCCTTGCGACCGCGACGACCAGACTTGGAACGGCGCTTCGCCTGACCAACGTTCAGGCAAAGGCCCTGATGGCAACCCTAACGTTGGGCCTTTCCGTCGCCATCACGGCCGTGATCGCCCTGATCGAACGGTTCAAGGCGCGTCAGGAAGCCGAAAAGGAAGCGATGGAAGAATCCATCAAGGCCCTTGAAGAAAAACGGAAGAAGTTGGACGGCATTGCCGACGAATACGGCAAGCAAGTCGCCGCGATCGAACGCCTTCGTTCCGTCATGAAGTCGGAAACGGCCGGATATAACGACAAGATCGACGCGATCAACCAACTTCGTCAGATCATCCCGGATTACAACGCGAAGTTGTCGAAGGAAGGTGACGTCATTTGGGAAAACAAAACGGCCCTTGACGAATATCTGGTCGCCCTTGACAAGTCGCTTCGATACAAGGCCGCCATGCAAGAACTTGAAGACGTGTACGCCAATCTTTACAAGGCGCAACGCGACTTTTATCAGGCATACGGCGACAAGTCCTTGCAAGACTTGTATCAGGAAGCCTTCGCCGCACGCGGATTCAAGCCGTCCGATTCGATCGAACCGTACATTCAGGAAGGCATCAAGAAACAAGTCGATGCATTCTACAACCTTGCGAAAGGTCAGATCGACGGACTTGAACAACAAGCGAAGGACATCATCGCATTCATGGACAAGAATTCCTTGTCGCCGATGAAGACGACCGGCGGCAAGCCGACCGGCGGCAAGGGGTCTGATCAGTCTGACGCATTCAAGGACAATTTGGCGAAGATGAAGGCCCTTTATGACGAATACAATCGTTGGGTTGCGTCTTCCGACAAGATCGTCCGCGACGCGGCCGCCGAACAATTCGCGTCCATCCTGAAAGAAGGCGATTCGTACCTTCACTATCTGGAAAATCAGCGCGACGCGATCATGCAGATCAGCAACCGGACCGCCGAACAAGAAGCGCACCTTCTGGAACTGAATTCGGCCATCGCCGAAGAAACGACCCGGACCGTCATCGCCGACTTTTCAAGCGCCTTGCAAGATCAGTTGTCGAAGGCCGACGACGTGATCGCGAAGTTGAACATCATCCGGGAAAAGCGCGACCAGATCGACGACAACGACCCGGACGCGGCCGGCAAGAAGGACGTCTTGAATCAGGCCGAAACGAACGTCACCGGTCAGATCCGCGAACAATACGACCAGATGTTGACCGAATACGGCAACTTCGAACAACGCAAGCAAGCCATCATCGACGAATACGACGAAAAACGCCGGATCGCCGCCGCCAATCAGGACGAAGAAATGATCCAACGCCTGAATGAAGCGCAAGCGAAGGCGTTGTCGTCCCTTGCATCCGGCGACCTGATGAATTCCGATTCGTGGGCCATGCTTTTCGGCAATCTGGACGAACTGACCGCGCAACAAATCGACGTGTTGGTCCGCGAAATCGAATCGAAGTTCGATTCCCTTTCCGGGATCTTCGATCCGGTCGATCTGCAATCCATCCGGTCCAAACTGAACGAAGCAAAGTCGATATTGGTTCAGGACAATCCGTTCAAGGCGATCGGCGTCAGCATCAAGGCGATCTTCGAAGATGCCGGTGACGATTCGAAGGATTCGGCCGCGAAGATCAAGAAGAATTGGAATAACCTTGCCGAAGCGACGGACAAGTCCTTCGATTTCGTCGCGGACGCGATCAATTCTTGCGATTTCCTGAAAGACGCGATCGGCGACGTGGGCGCGACCGCCATTTCATCCCTTGCGACCGTTGCCGCGACGTCCATCGCCGTTGCGACGGCCATCAAGACGGCGGAAAAATCATCCATTATCCTTGCCATCATTCAGGCGGCCTTGACGGTCATTCAGGCCGTGATCGCCGTGATCAAATCCATTCTTGGAAATCAGGACAAGCAATTCGAAGAAAAGATCAAATCGTGGAAGTCTTCCGTCGAAGATCTGAAAAACGCGTACACGCAACTTTCGTGGGAAATCGAACATACGTTGGGCGCGGCCATCTATGAACAACAACGTCAGGCGATCGCGAACATGCAGATGCAACAATACTACCTTCGTCAGATGATCCGCGCCGAAAGCGCGAAGAAGAAGTCCGACGAAGACAAGTTGCGCGAATACCGGGAACAAATCGCCGATCTGGACCGCGACATCGCCGACATGTTGGACGACATCACCGAAGACATCTTGCAGACGACTGCGAAGGACTTTTCCGATGAATTGGGCGACGCGTTGGCCGAAGCATTCAGCAAGGGCAAGGACGCGGCCGAAGACTTCGAAAACGCCGTGAACGGCATCCTTCGGAACGCCATCCTGAATCAGTTGAAGAAACGGTTCCTTGAACAAGGTCTTCAATCGGCCCTTGACAACCTTGAAAAATCGATGGGATATTGGGACGGCGACAAGTTCATCTTCGACGGCCTGACCCAATCCGAAGTCGACGCCTTCAAAAGTCAGGTCAGCATGATCGGCGAACAATTCCAAAACGCCCTTGAAGCCTACAAGGACATTTTCAGCGAAGTCACCGACGAAGAAGGCATGACCGGATCCGGGATCAAAGGTGTCACGGAAGAAACGGCGTCCGTCCTTGTCGGTCAGATCGACGCGATCCGGATCAACCAAATGGAATCGTTGGAAGCGATCCGGCAACAACTTGTGTATTTGTCCGCGATCGCGCAAAACACGTCCTTCAACCGGAATCTGGCGAAGTTGGATGACATCATCCGGCTTCTGGACACGGACACTTTGCGCGGCAACGGTTTATCATAAATCATTGATAATTATGAAGTTAGCAAGAAATTTGGCAAAATCGGCAAAGGCGGCCGGGATCTGCAAGGATTGGCACGACCGTCTTCGCGACCAAAACGACATCGCCGGGATGTTGGCCATGTACGTCAAAGGAATTGACTTCTGCATGGAACACGATTGGCCGGATCTGGAAACCCTTCGCCGGGAATTCGCCGGCGACCCGTTCGTCAGCGATCACGGGATCTTCATCGACAAGAAGGAAGTCAAAGTCGAGAACCGCGCGATGACGGTCCTTCTTGGCGCGTCAGAAGCCGCCATTCGGCAAAACGGATGGTCGGTGGGGGAAATCTACGTCCGGCACAATTCGGTCGCGAAATTGGCCGTTTCTGGCAATTCTTACACCGTCCTTGACGTGTACGACAAGTCCGTCGTCAGGATCATCGCGACCGGGAACGCGAAGGTCATCGTCAAGAACCACAACAATTGCACGATCGACGTCGAACATGAACCGGCGGCCGTCGTGAAGATCAACAATCAAATCATTTAGTCATGGCGGAACCTAACAAAATATTGTACCTTCCATTCGACGAACCAGAAGGATCGGCCGTCGCTTACGACTATTCGGCAAGCCGCGCGGACGGCGCCGTCAGCAATGCGATGTTCGTGACCGGAAAGGCCGGAAACGCGATCCGGTTCGACGGATCCGGGACGTGCGAAGTGACGCAAAACGTCATGTCCGGCCGGATGAATTCCGATTTCACCCTGACGGCATGGGTGAAGACGATCGGCGTCACGACCGGATCGCCTTCGCGCCTGATCTGGACGT
Source organism: Lachnospiraceae bacterium (assembly GCA_016281555.1). Taxonomy (GTDB): domain Bacteria; phylum Bacillota; class Clostridia; order Lachnospirales; family Lachnospiraceae; genus UBA1267. Next base: position 32,528 of record JAEEIV010000045.1, read on the forward strand.
TCAATTACGAAGGTGTCGACAACTATTGGTCGCAAGAAATCCCGGTCGGACCTGACGCGTGGATCTTCGTCGCGATCGTCAGACGCGGAAACACCTTTTCCTTCTACCTGAACCTTGCATTGATCGCCGAAGTCACGCACGCCGGCACCATCAAGGGATTTTCGCTTGATCAAGATTACTATTCGACCGAATACGGCAAGGCCATCGTCGACGATCTTTCGATCTTCGATTCGGCCCTGACCGTCGACGAAATGTCCGGCCAGACGTCCAACATCCGTTCGTTGGAATACTACATCGACGGCGTGAACTTCAAGGATTTCGGCGTCTTCGTCGCAAAGTCGAAGGGCCTGACGTCCCGGCCGAAGATGAAGACGAACTTCAAGCAAAGTTGGGATTCCTATCACGGCGCCTTCGTGGACCTGAATCACAAGTACGTCGAAGAAAGGACCATCGTCCTTGATTGCTTCATCAAGACCAACGTAGGCAAGATCGGATTCATCCGGAAGATGAACGCCTTCATGGCGGCATTCGACAAGAAGGGAACACATCGCCTGATGGTGGATCTTCATCCGACGCATCCGCTTGTGTTCGAAGTGTACCTTGAAGGCGAAATCGATCCCGACAAGGTGTGGAACGACGACATCATGGTCGGGACGTTCCAACTGACCATGAAGGAACCGATGCCCGTCAAACGGGTCCTGAAACATGTGATGGCGTCGCAAGCGATGTCCGAAGTCTGGATCAAGATCACGACCAACAAGCGCGTTTCGATCTTTTGGGGCGACGGCACCTTCGTCGAAGACGTGTCCGGAACCGAACTGACCGTCCGTCACAACTATCAGCAAAACGGCGATTATTTCATCATCATCGCCGGTGTCATCGAAGAAGTAACCGAAACCGAAACTAATGCGATCATCGTATGGCCCAAAATATAAAATATTATCTGGATGACGTCAATCTGGCGTCATACGGTGTCTTCGTGTCGGCGTCGAAGGGCCTTTTGTCGCGTCCGAAGGCGAAGGCGTCCGTGAAGGAAAATTGGACGGCGCATCACGGATCCATCCATGATCTTTCGGCCCGGTACGTCGAAGAAAGGACGATCGCGTTGGATTGTTTCATCAAGACATCCGGCGGCCCGTCCGGCTTCGCCGAAGCGATGAACACCTTCATGAACGTCTTTTCCAAGTCCGGCACGATCCGCCTGAAAGTCGAAATCGACGTCAACAAGCCGCTTGTGTACGAAGTCTATCTGGACGATGCGATCGATCCGGACAAGATTTGGCAATCAGCGCAAATGACCGGCACGTTCCGTCTGGTCCTGAAAGAACCGTCACCCGTCAAACGGGTCCTGAAATTCGTCGCATCCGGAAGCCGGACGGCGACGATCGGCCTGACGTCGAACAAGATCGTCACCGTGTATTGGGGCGACGGATCCGTCACGGACGACGTGTCCGGGACAAGTCAATCCCTTTCGCACCAATATTCGGCAAACGGGACGTATTTCATCATCGTCGCCGGCGTCATCGAAGAAATCGAATCGTTCACTACTAACGCGACCGTGATATGGCAGAAACTATGATCTTGAAGGTCCGTCACGCGGACGGGACCGAATCACTTCTGGAATCGCACGCCAACGGAACGGTCGTCACGTCGGCGAAGCAAGCCGTCAGCGAAAACAATCAGGACGTCTTGAAGATCGACATCCTTTCGGCGGTCCCGATCACCCTTTCGATCGGCGATTCGATCGATGTGTTCGGCCGCCGGTATTGGATCAACCAGAAAGTCCCGATGACGAAGGTCGGCGAAAACCAATACAAGTATTCCGCGACCTTCGAAGGCATTCAATATCAATTGGCCCGGTCGTCTTACGACGTCAATCTGGATCCGACGTTGACGAACGCGGATCTTCGGTCCGATTCCCTGACCGGCGATCTTCGCCGCTTCGTGTCGGTCCTGATCGTGTCGTCGCAGGACGGCACGCCGGGATTGTTCGAAATGGGCGACGTCCCGGAATCGACCGAAACGAAGACCCTGACGTTCGGCGACGGCGACAATTGCCTTTCGATCGCGCAACGGCTTTCGCAGGAATACAACCTTCCGTTGACCATCGAACCGAATCAGGCCGGGACGAAATACCTGATCAGTTACGGCAAGGAAGGGAACATCTTCGGCACGCAATTCAAGTTCGGCGCCGGAAATGGCATCTATGAATTGAAGCGCGACAACGTGTCTTCCGCGAACATCGTCAACAAGTTGAAGGTGCGCGGCGGAACGAAGAACATCACCAACAAATATCGTTGTCTGAACCTTCTTCTTCCGAACAAGAACCGGGCGCAATCATACATCGTCGATCAGGATTCGATCGATGCCTTCGGCGTCTGGAACGGCAAGAAGACGTTCCCGGACATCTATCCGCACCGGACCGGCACCGTGACGGCGATCGACGCGAACGACGTCCAGAACTTCGTCGATTCCGGCATGGACTTCGACCTGAACGAAGTGGATCAGGAAACCGGCGCGACGAAGTGGCTGATCGACGGCCTTGCCGCGAAAATCCATTTCAACACGGGCAACCTTGCCGGATATGAATTCGACATCGTGTCTTACGATGCCGTCACGAAGACCTTCCGGATCAAGAAGTTCACCGACGAAGCCGGCCTTGTGATCCCTTCCGACGATCACGCCGCCTTCCAGATCGGCGCCGGCGACAAGTATGTGATCCTTGACATCAACATGCCTGATTCGTATATCAGCGCGGCCGAAGCGGAATTGCAGGATCGGGCGGAAGAATACCTTGCACAAAATTCGTCGCCGAAGGTGAAGTATTCCTTGACCCTTTCGGAATTCTTCATCAAGTCGGTCATGGACGCGAACCCGAACCAGAACCTTTTCTGGATCGGCGACTTCATCCCGATCAAGGACGACGACATCGGCGTCGACAAGGCGATCAGGATCACCGGATTCACGCGCGACCTGATGGATCTTTACAACTATCAGATCACGATCAGCGACATCGCCTTCACGGTGTCGATCCAGACGCGGATCATCGCGGACATGATCGAAAAGGACAAGATCATCCAGATCAACCAACTGAACGATCCGGCACGCGCCCGTCGCAATTGGAAGGACGCGCAAGAACTGATCGGCATGGTCTTCGATCCAGACGGCTATTTCACCGACAAGATCCGGCCGGCATCCATCGAAACGATCGCCATGACGGTCGGCGCGAAGTCGATGCAATTCGGCCTTGTCGGCACCGTATTTCAACCGAATTACGGCGGCAACGGGAACCGCGTCGTCGTGACCGGCGGCACGTTGGTCCATTACACGATCGACGATCAACAAGCCGTGTCGTGGACCATGCAGAACGGCGACTTTACGATGCAATCCGATTCCGGCGTGTACTACATTTACGCGAAATGCAATCGGACGACCAATTCCGGTAACTTCGTCTTTTCGACGGATCCGATCAAGTGCGAATCCGATCCGAACTTTTATTATTTTTGGGTCGGTGTACTGCATTCGAAGGACGCGAACACCGGCACGCGTGCCATTTCGCTTTCATACGGCTTCACGCAGATCAACGGCCGTTACATCACGACCGGCCGGATCCAATCCGCCGACGGCAACAATTACATCGATCTGGACGAAAACAAGATCCGGTTCGGCAACCAATCGTGTTATATCGATTGGAACGTCACGCAGAACGGTCAGTTTTCCTTGCGGAACGTCAAGGTCGTGTCAGGATCCGGCGACGCGTGGGACATTCCCGTCTATCGCGGCGCATGGTCTTCGACGGCGACGTACTATTCCGGCGACGAAGTGGACTACACGTCCGGCGGAAAGACGATCACATACCGGTACATCAACCAGACCGCGACGTCCGGCCATCTTCCGACGGAAACGGCCTATTGGAAGCCGGTCGCAACCGGCAAGGACGGTGCCGACGGTCAGGCCGGCGCATCCGGACAATCGTCCTTCAAGGCATTCGCATTCAAGCGGACCAATTCGTCTTCCGTGTCGGCGCCAACCGGCGGATCGTATGCATCACCGACGCCGACAACGACGGGTTGGTCTGACGGCGTGCCTTCCGGCGACGCGCAACTTTGGATGACGACCAGAATCTTCACAAGTGACGGTGCGTCACCGCAAGAATCGTCATGGTCAACACCGCGACCCGTCACCGATACGGCGGACATTGACTTTGAATATTCGGCCGTTGCGACCAATCCCGGAAACCCGACGGACAACCCGTCGAATTGGCATGACGCCGCGACTTCTTCGGACATCTGGATGGCCGTGCGGAAATGTAAGAACGGGACGTGGGAATCATGGGAAATCAACAAGATCAAAGGCGAAAAAGGTCAGGACGGAACGAATGGCACCAACGGCACGAACGGAACGGACGGTCAGTCTTCCTTCAAGTCGACGGTCTTCCGCCGCGTGAACGCCGCATCGGTGTCCGCGCCGACGGGTGGATCCTTCGCGTCGCCGGTCCCGACGACATCAGGATGGTCCGACGGGATCCCGTCAGGTGACGCCCAATTGTGGATGTCGACGCGCATCTTCACAAGCGATGGCCAATCGCCGCAACAATCCGCGTGGACGACGCCGCGCCCGTTGACTGACACGGCCGACATCGATTTCGAATATTCCGCCGTCGAATCGAATCCCGGAACGCCGACTTCAAGTCCGAACAATTGGCACAACACGGCAACGTCGTCCGACATCTGGATGGCGGTCCGCAAATGCAAGAATGGCGAATGGGGATCGTGGGACGTGACGAAGATCAAGGGTGAAAAGGGCGATCCCGGCACCAACGGCACGAACGGAACCAATGGATCCGATGGCGCTTCCATTCAGGTTCAGTTTTCCGCCGACACGGTGAATTGGCATTCGTCCTTCACGACCGGCGACCTTTACATGCGTGAACGCGTCGGATCCGGATCATGGTCTTCCGCGATCAGGATCGTCGGCGAAAAGGGTAATCCCGGCCAAAACGGACAAGATGGTCAAGACGGTCAGGATGGCGCCGATGGACCTTACAAGTCCTTCGTCTTCAAGCCGGCTACGACGAAGCCGTCGAAGCCGACCGGGACGAATCCGATCCCTTCCGGATGGTACGACGCGCCGCCGAACTTCGCCGATCACACGCCGACGTTCACGGGCAATTGGACCGTGACCGGGAAAAGGATCGTGTCCAACGCGATCGATCATTCCGAATCGACGTGGGAAAAGATCCAGATCACGACGTCGCAAGCGAACACCGTCGTTGCGTTGAAGATCACCGCATCGTCGGAACCGAATTACGATAAGGGTTACATTTGCGGCCTTGACGCCGATCAGTCGACGACGAACTATCTGGCCCGTGTTTCCGGAGTGGAAACAAGCACGGTTTTCGTCGTCGTCCCGACGGCCGGCACACACTTCTTTTGGGTGGGTTACGTCAAGGATTCTTCGCGAGTCGGGAACAACGACAACATGACCGTCACCGTCCTTGACGTGGAAGACATCACGGTCAAGGTCTGGATGTCGTGCGCCCTTGTGACGGACGGCGTTGCCGGCACATGGTCCGACCCGATCGCGATCAACGGCGTCGACGGCGTGTCGCCTTCATCGCCATTCCGGGGTGATTACGATTCGCAAACGACGTACTACGGCAATGCTACGCGAACGGATATTGTGAAATATAACAATACCTATTACCGTGCAAACCCGAACGCACCAACGGCATCGTTTTCCGGCCATGCGCCGACGGATGAAGCCTATTGGCAACAATTCGGCGCGTCTTACGAAAACCTTGCGACCGGATTCTTCTTCGCGCAACAAGCCGTGATCGACAACGCGGTCGTCCGAATCCTTCGAACGGCTGATTCCGGGAAACGTATCGTGATCCAGAACAACGAAATGTCGATGTACGACGCAAGCGGCGTCCAGAAACTGAACATCAAGGGCGACAATATTAGTGTTGGATCACCGACGACATCCTATCCGACGAACGGCGGCGGATTCAGCAAGTATTACGACACGCAAGGCGGAAGCGGTCAGGATCAGGCATCGGTCGATATATGCACGTTCACCGTCCCTTCGGGCGGATCGAACGTCCAGATTCCGGCGTTGTCTTTCGAAACAAGAACATATCAACAATATTATGGCGGTTCGATCGACAATTTCACGATCCAGATCACTTTGACGAAGAATTCGTCGGCCGTTGCAACACTATTGAATTCAAGCGGATCAAGCGACCAGACGTGGACGACGCAAGCGCAAACGTTGTCATTGTCGGCCGGAACATACAAGATCAACGTCGCGGTTTCTTATGAATGGTCCGTTGACAACGAACCGCCATATTGGAACACGGTTGATTTCTCCGGTTACGACAAAACGACCGGGAACGTTGTCGTCGCATCAAACACGGTTCAGTCGATCAACATCGGCGCCAACGGAATCGCGATCCATCTTGGAAATAGTTTTTCCGCCGTGTTCGCGTTGGATTCCGGCACGCCGACGATGCTTCTGCAAGGTCTGAATTCAAGCAACCAGACCGTCGGCCTTCGGATCACGTCGTCAGGCGTCCAGATCAATCGCGGATCCGGGTGGACATCGTTATAACAATGAACGGCAATGATCAAGATTACTGATTACGCGGAAATCGGCGGCGATCTGGAAGTGTTCGCCTTCGCCGCCGACCGCCTGAACATCGATGGCGTCGATGTCGTCGTGATCCACAACGAAAAGATCCTGAACAAGTTCGATTCGGAAAAGTGGCACGTCAACGCGATCATGCACAAGACGCCGATCCCGAACACATACGAACTGATCATCCGGGAACGGCCGGAAGATCCGCTTCAACTGATCCTTTGTCACGAAGCGATCCATCTTTCGCAGTTCGTCCGGGGCGACCTGACGTTGGACATGGAACGGAAGATCTTCACATGGAAAGGTCAGACGTTCCCGTCCGATTACGACTACCAATGGCGGCCGTGGGAACGCGAAGCCTTCAACGGTCAAGGCGCGATCTTGCGTGCATATCGACGTTCGAAGCGGCCCAAATGCAGATGATGGCGGCGCGTCCGGGTCGCCGGGATCCGGGCGCACGCCCTTCCGAAGCCGTGCCGGGAAAACGGCTTTTCCGGAAAAGGGTTGAACAACGGTTGAATCCCGTATCAAAGTGATACCTTTTTTCGGTATCTTTGTACACACTAAAATTTTTGTTCAAGCATGGAAACAAGATCTGGCGAAATGGTGTCGCCGCAAGTTGCAAAATTTGGCGACATCGACATCAGCGAACTTGCAACCAACAACTTCAAGTTGCCTGATGGGAATTCTTTCGTGATCAAGAACGAAGGATCCGCGATCGTGACGTTGGAAGTCATTCCGGCGGCATCGGAAACCGGCGAATTCGTGTCTTGCGCCTTCGACGTGGGTTGGAATCCCGAACTGATCCGGGAAATCAAGGCCGCGTCCCTTTCCAACGTTCACATCAAATGGGGGTATTAGTATGGGAATCTTGATTGGTGTCGGTCAGAACCGGCCGACGTTCCCGTATGATTACTTCTACGGGGTTGAATTCGACACTTCCGTGTCGGCGCCCGGTTGCACCCGGATCGGCCGCGCGGAACTGCATGTGTCGCTTCCGATTCAGTCCATGATGCGGCGTTGCCTTGTCAGCGACGCCGGCGTTGTGACACACTATCTGGATCCGTCCGATTCGACGAAGTACGCGACCGGCGGCGACGCCGACCTTTCCGGCGCGTCTGGTCAGGTCATGGTCGAAGTCCCGGATCATTACGTCAAGTTCGAAGCCGAAGGCACCAAACGGCGCGTCATGATGTCGGCGCACAATCTTCCGGGATTCGTCAAGATCCCGAAGTATTACGTCAGCGCATACGAAGCCGCGATGAAACGTTCGACGTCGCAACTTTGTTCCGTCGTCAACACGACCGATGACTTCCGGGGCGGAAACAACACTTCCGCATGGGATGACACATATCGCGATCTTCGCGGTATGCCGGTGACGTCGAAGTCCCTGACGGACTTCCGGACCGCCGCACGCGTCGGCCGCGATTCCAAGTGGAATTGCAACACCTACGCCGTACAACGCGACCTTTATTGGCTTTTCGTCGTGGAATATGCGACCCTGAATTCGCAAGCCGCACACACGGCCGAACTGACCGAAGAAGGCTATCACAAGGGCGGTTTGGGTGCCGGCGTGTCCGGCATGCCGGATTGGGGAAATTATAATTCTTACAATCCAAGCATCCCTTGCGGCGCAACGAATTCACTTGGAAACAACACCGGTGTTGTCACATACAATGTGTATGCATCCGATGGTACGACCGTATATTACGCCGCACCGGTTCCGTCTTATCGCGGCGTCGAAAATCCTTTCGGTCACATCTGGAAGTGGACGGACGGCATCCTTGCCGACATCGAAGCCGGCGACGACGGAAAGTCGAAAGTTTACCTTTGCGACGATCCGGACAAATACGCGTCGACCATCACCGAAGACTATCACGACGCCGGGATCGAACTTCCGCGTGCGTCTGGATGGATGAAGGAAGCCGCATTCGGCGTCAATGGCGACATCCTTCCGACCGTGAACGGCGGAAGCGCTTCGACGTACTTTTGCGATTACTTCTATACGTCCCTTCCGTCGTCCGGTTCCGCAACAAGGGGCCTTTTGTTCGGCGGTAGTTCGAATTATGGGACGTGTGGCGGTTTCGTGTGCGCGTATTCGTATAATTCGCCGTCGACTGCGTATGCGCATATCGGTTCTCGGCTTTGCTTTATTCCGTAGATCGATGGGCGCGGACCGGACGTCCGTCAGGACGTAATTCGAACGTTTTCCAGAAGCAAGTGAAATGATGAAAAGGGTTGTCGGCCATCGGGGCCTTTTGTTCAGCGGTAATTCGAATAATGGGACGAATGACGGTTTCGTGTACGCGAATTCGAATAATTCGCCGTCGAATGCGAATGCGAATATCGGTTCTCAGCAATGCCGTTTTGCTATATGGCCGGGACCTTGCCAACGGCCTGATCAGTCAGGCACGCACCGCGACTTGTCGCGGCATGGCAAAAGATCAAGATCGATTGAACGTGTTTGGTAGGATCCGCAAGGATGTCGAAGAACACCATTAGAACAAGCAATCATGAAACGGATCGGAAACCTTTGGGAAAAGATCATATCGGTTGAAAACCTGATGTCGGCGGACGAAAAGGCCCGGAAAGGCAAGACACGTTCGTATGGCGTGCGTCTGCATGACCGGAACCGCGCCGCCAACATCCAGAAACTTCACGATGATCTGGCCGCGAAACGTTTCCGGACTTCCAATTATCACATTTTCACCATTCACGAACCGAAGGAACGCAAGATTTACCAATTGCCGTATTATCCGGACCGGATCGTCCATCACGCCGTCATGAACGTGATGGAATCGATTTGGGTGTCTTCCTTCACGGCCGACACATATTCATGCATCAAGAATCGCGGCATCCATCTTGCCGCGAAGAAGGTGCGCCGGGCCTTGAAGGAAGATCCGGATGGAACGCGGTATTGCCTGAAAATCGACATCCGGAAGTTCTATCCTTCCATTGACCATGAAATCCTGAAAGGGATCATCCGCCGCAAGATCAAGGACAACGATCTTCTTTGGTTGTTGGACGAGATCATCGATTCGGCCGATGGCGTCCCGATCGGGAATTACCTTTCTCAATACTTCGCGAACGTTTACCTGATGTATTTCGACCATTGGATGAAGGAAGTGAAGCACGTCAAATATTATTACCGGTACGCGGACGACATCGTTGTCTTCGGCCCGGAAAAGGCCGCGTTGCACACCCTTCTGAACGAAATGCGCGAATACCTTCGGGACAACCTGAAACTGACCGTCAAGCGGAATTTTCAGGTGTTCCCGGTAGATTCGCGCGGCGTCGACTTTCTTGGATTCCGTTTCTATCACACGCACACTTTGATCAGGAAAGGCATCAAGCGGAATTTGTGCCGCCGGGTTGCACACATCGTCCGCCTGATGTCGAAGTACAAGATCAAGTGGATGAAGATCAAGCGGAACATCGCGTCATGGTGGGGTTGGTTGAAGTATTCCGATTCCAAACACCTTTGTCAAACACTTTTCATTCAATTGCCTTATGAAGTCAATTTCCGACGATAAACCGAAGATCTTCGAAAAGGTCGGTGACGGATCATGGTGGTATCGTTTCAATGTCCAGATGGTGACGGTCGAAGATCCCGAAACGGGTGAAACGCGCACCGAATGGCATTACGACGAATGCCGCATCTTCGAACAACCGAACGAAAACAACGTCAAGGCCGCCGCAATCGCGGAAGTCTACACCGTTAGCGAAGAAATCAATTTTCAAAACAACTTCCAACGTTTCCAACTTGGGTTGTCCAAAGACGAATCGTTCAGGACGAAGTACATCGAATATCTTCAAACGGTCGACGCCATCAAGGATCAGGTCGAACGCGATCTGGTCGAATACGCCGGCGACATAACCGCCTGATGCTATGGCAAGATTTAGCGATTTGGGTGTTCAGACTGATGCCATTGTCGGGAAAGGCATCGAGATTGAAGACCTTTTCGACAAACGGATCCTGATTGAAAAGGTCCGGATCGACCAATCCAAATTTCCCGGAAAGAACGCATCCGGGAAAGTCATGCAGATGCAAGTCGTCCTTGCGACCTTCAATGCGGATCCAGATCCGGCCGGGGACTATTTCACGAAGGACCAGAACGGCGTTGCCATCGGCGACCGCCGGTGTGTGTTCACGGCGTCCGACAATCTGATGAAGGAAATCGAAATGGCGGAATCCGCCATCGTCCGTGAAAACGCGAAACGTGCCGAAAAGGGCCTTGCGCCGCTAAATCTTTATCCAATCGACGCAACGATTGTCAAGGTAGGCAAATGTTTTCACCTGAACTGATATGATTCATCACCTTACAACATCACAAATTCTTTCGCCGATCGCCAAATTCTTCTTCGTCTTTTTGGGCGCGGTTTGGGCGGTCGTGGAACCGCAGATCCCTTTCATGCTGATATGCACGTTGGCGGTCCTGATGGATTGCTTCACGGCGTGGCAATTGGGGCGGCGCGTGCGGAAGAAATATCCCGACAAGGCCGACGGCAAGTTCAAATCCGAACATGCCGGAAAGATCTTCGTGACACTTTTGAAGATTTACGCCCTGATCGTCCTTGCGGCCTTCATCCAAAGATACATCTTCGAAGACTTGCCGATCCGGCTGACGAACATCGTCGCCGGCGCGATTTGCTTCTGGCAAATCTGGTCGATGCTTGAAAACGAATCGTCATGCAACACGTCCCGTTGGGCGAAAGTCCTTCAACGGATCATGGTTGACAAGACGGAACGTCACTTCGACGTCGATCTGCATGAATTCAAGGATGGATCTTTGGCACGTCAAGACATACCGGAAGAAGATCGCCCGAAGGACACGCCGTCCGCGCGTCCGTCCGGCCCTGATTTCGGTGGTCATCATCATCATCATCATCATCCAGAATTCAACGACGAAACCGACGAAGACAATGGCAGATATTAACAAGATCATTCCTTTCTTCATCAAGTGGGAATCCGGCCTTCCGGTCAAATACCGGTCATTGCCGGTCCGCGAACAATTCGAAATGGCCCGTCAGACGGCCTTCGCCAACGATCCGGCAGATTCCGGCGGCGCGACCATGTGCGGCGTCACCATCGGCACCTTCACTTCCTATCGGAAGAAGGTCGGAAAGCCGGCGCCGACCGTCGCGGACTTGAAGAACATCACGTTCGACGAATGGTTGGACATCCTTCGGACCCTTTATTGGAACCGGTGGAAGGCCGATCAAATCAAGTCGCAGAAGATCGCCAACATCCTTGTCGATTGGGTTTGGGGGTCCGGCGTCTACGGGATCAAGATTCCGCAAAGGGCGCTTCGCCTGAACCCGGACGGCATCGTCGGTCCGAAGACGTTGGCAACGATTAACAATCTGGATCCGAATGTGCTTTACAAAGCCTTGTACGACCTTCGTGTTGACTACTTCAACGACATCATCGCGCGATCCGTCGCGCAATATGAAATAAAGATCGGCCGGAAGGCGACGGACAAGGAACTGAAAAAGTACACTTACGTCCGGTTCAAGATCGGATGGATGAACCGCCTGAACGACATCATCAACATCAAGTGACCATGAAGCGGTTTTTCTTCCTGATCATCGCATTGGCGATCACCGCATCTTGCGGAACGACCCGTCACGTCGTGACCGACCATCATCAGACGGTCGATTACGGGTCCGTCCAGATTCGGAACGAAATCGAACGGATCTGGTCCGATTCGGTCCACAATTCCGCGACCAACGTCCAGATCACGAAGATCGAATTCTTCGATTCGGACCGTAACCGGAAGGAAGGCGATTCGACGGCGACGGATCCGGTCGTGATCGTGACGAAGGATGACGAAGACGACGCGTCGGTCCGCGACCAGATCGCAAGTGTGATCGCCGGCCGGATCGGTGACATCAAGTCGATCACGACGGTCGACATCAACCGGTCCGATTCGACCGCGACGTCATCGTCCGGATCCAAAACGGTATCCGATTCGACGAAGGTCGTCGCAAAAGAAACCGTCGACGATCACATGGACGACACGAAGGAAGTTGCCGGCGGATCGAAGGGGTCATTGAAGATGAAGGCCGTGATCTGGATCACGATCGTCCTTCTTCTGGTCGGTGCCTTCTTCTGGTTTTTTGGATTCCGCCGAAAATGATTACCTTTGCGATGTGATTCATGAAAAATCATATTGTTGCAACGGTGGCGGATTGTCCTTGATCCGCCGCCGTTTTCATTGAAAATTGGGCCGTGTGTTACGATAGTGTTACGAAAATTTTCAGACCGACACGCAACTAATTGATTATCAGACACGAAACACGAAGAAAACGTTTTATTCATAATCCGAAGGTCGCCGGATCATGCCCGGCTCCCGCTACCAAAAAGCACCAAATTCGATCGCCCTTCCGGCGGTCGTTTTTTGTTTGTATATCAATCACTTACGCGAAACAATGCAGATAGGTTGCATTCTTCCAGATCTTTCAACGCCGTTGACACATAATCATACTTTTTTGTACATTTGCAAAAGTTTGTGTTACGATTGTGTTACGAAGACATGGCGACGTTCAAGATCTGCATTTACAAACATCAGCGCCGGACCGATGGGAAATATCCGGTGACGATCCGCGTTTGTTGGAAGCGCGGATATGGTTACATCAAGACCGAATATTATGTGACCGACAACCAGATCAACAAGAAGACATTCGCCGTCAAAGATCCGTACATCATCAAGGAACTGAACGAACGGATCCTGAAATTGGAAGACATCAAGTCGAAGCAACTTGGATTCAGGATCCACAATTACGACGCGAAGGAACTTGCCGCGTATTTCGCCGACGCCCTGAAAGAAGGTGCCGGCGATGTGGATTTCGTCGCCTTCGGCCGTGAATTGGCCGATCGTCTGGACCGTGCCGACCGCGCATCGACGGCGCAATTGTACCGGCGGACCCTGAACGGCCTGATCGACTTCTGCAATGGCCGGGAAAGGATCATGGCGTCGGAAATCACGGTGTCCTTCCTTCGGGCCTTCACGGAATATCTGAAATCGGAACGGACGTTGACCCGGAAGAATCACGGCAAGGACATCACGGTCACGCATCCGGCCGCGTCGGACAACACGGTCGCCGCGTACATGACCGACATCCGCACGATCTTCAACAAGGCGATCGAAGAATTCAACGACGACGAAAAGGACCTGATCAGGATTCCGCATTATCCGTTCAAGAAGGTGAAGATCGTCCGCACGTTGGCCGACAAGCGGAACATCACGGCCGAAAAGATGGCAATAATCCGGGATCTTCCAGACGACAAGATCGAACGGCCGATCGCGAAGATGGCACGCGACGTCTTCATGCTGATCTTCTACCTTTGCGGCATCAACATCGCCGACGTCCTGACGTGTCCGCCGATCGTCGACGGCCGGATCGAATACAAGCGCCAAAAGACCCGGAAACGCCGGAAGGACGAAGCATTCATTTCGATCCAGATCCAACCGGAATGTGAAGATCTGGTCAGGAAGTTCGCGGATCCGGCCGGACAACGGGCCTTCGGCTTTTATCACACATACAAGGACCGGAAGAATTTCGCACGGGCCGTCAACAACGGGTTGAAGGACATCGCCGGTCTGGTCGGCGAAGAAGAACTGACGACATATTACGCCCGGCACACATGGTCGACGATTGGCCGGAATCGGGCCGGCGTTTCCGTCGACGACATCGACCTTTCATTGAATCATGTCGATCAGGCGAAGAAGATGGCCGACGTGTACATCGAAAAGGATTGGTCGCTGATCGACGCGGCCAACCGGAAGATCATCGACTATCTGAATTCGTTGCCGGCGCCGGAAAGCAACCAATCGGCCGACACGCCGAAGTCGGCGGACAAATAGGCAAGCGCGTCCAGATCGATCGCCTTGTACATGTGATCCGCGACGACGCCTTCCTTGTAGAACCGGCGAATCGTCGTGTATTTCGGCCGGTGAAGGCCGTGACCGTCGCACCATGACGTGAACGACGGCATCTTGTCCATCGCGATCAGGTCGTCGACGGCCTTGAAGAACCGACGGTGGATCTGGTCGGTCCGTTCGCTGATCCTTCGTTGGTTCATCGCTTCGCGGCGTTGTAGTCTGACATCATCTTGTCAAAAAGTCGCTTCGGGACTTCGGCGACGATCAGTTCGCCGCGAAAGGATCCTTTCAGTTCGGCCAATTCCAAGATGTCGAACATTTCCTTCGGCATGAACGGCCAATATTCCGGCTTATCATAATAGTCGATGTTATTGATCGTGATCATTTCTTCTTTCATGATTCTTCTTTCTAAATAGGAAGATAAATATTATTACAAAGGATATAAAAGGAAAGTGTTTGTATAACAAAAGAAATTCATTTGAAATACAATTGTATTATTTTATTGTGTTTTCTTCCTGATCTTCATGTCTTGAAAGATAGAATTCAGACGCCTTGACAATTGTCGAAAGTCCCTTCAAGACTTCGCCGATAACGAAAAGGATGATCCCGGCGCCGATGGCGGCACCGGCGATCTTCATATCGACGGCATCGGCCGCCATGCCGATGATCCCGATCCCGGACGCGACAAGTCCAAGAACCGCGACGATCTGGCCGCAAAGGTTCAATTCTTCACTTCTTCTTGTGTCCATATTATTCGGTCCTGATTGAAACGACGCCGACGACGATCGAAATGGATCGGATCGCGGATTTCGGGATCTGGAAGTCGGCGAACCGTTCCGTGTTCAGGGAATGGCACGTCAGCATGTCCGGGTGATCCTTGTCTTCCATGATCATCTTCACCAATTGGCCTTGATTCGTGTCAAGGACGTAAATGCGGCCGGGTTGCACGAAAAGAAGTTCGTCGATCTTCCGGCACGCCAAAAGGTCGCCGTCCTGATATTCCGGCACCATCGATTCGCCATGCACCCGGATCAGATACTTCGCGCCGACGGCCGTGAATTCCGGGACCGCGTACATTTCGCAGTCGGCCGGCGTCACGCCTTCCTGATCATCGCCCGGAAGGGCCGCGCCGGCGCCGATCGGGACCAACGGAAGAAGGATCGTTTTTTCACCGGCCGGATCGCCGCCGTAATATTCAACCGGCCGCAATGGCGTTTCGTCTGGATGATCCCGATCAAGCATTTCACGCAATATTTGGTGTTTTGTTTTCGGGATCGCCTTGCCATATTCCCAATTTTGGACGGTCTTTTCTGACACGCCGATCAGTTCGGCAAGCCTTTTTTGCGTGTATCCGTACTTTTTCCGGATTTTTTGAACGATGTTAAGTTGTTCGTTTTCAGCCATTTGCGATTTATCTTAAAAATTCACACGAAATATTTGGTGGAAATGTTTGGTTTTTCACGAAATATTACGTTACTTTGCAACAGTTCGCTACAACTACACAAAGTTACAAAGCAAGTGAACAATAAAAATAGCAAAAATTACTTAAAAACCGTCGTGAAATGGAAGAAAAAAAATTCACACCAATCCGATTCAATCCTTCAAGGATCCCGGAAGGACATGAAAAGTTTTCGTTCCTGAAAGGTTTTCGTCAGTTGCCGATCGGCGTTGTCCCGGAAGCATGTGACAAGATCATGAAGGCGATGAACCTGACGTCCAGATCATCTTTCTACAATCGCCTTTATGGCGTATTTGAACCGCGCGTTTCTGAATGGGAAACAACCCGGAAGAACGTCGAAAAAGTCTTTGCAGAATATGGCATCACCGATTGTTGGGGGGCCTGATCTATCGAAAAGGGAAATGGAAATCGCCGAATTAATCGCTTGGGGCGCCGCGAAGAAGGAAGTCGCCGACCGGTTGTCGATCTCTACAAGGACCGTCGAAAACCATGTGCGGACGATCTTCGAAAAGTTGCGGATCCAGAAGGCGACCGAATTGTCTGCATGGTGGTTCTGCACCCGTTTTCACATTCCCTTCACCGAATCACCTTTGAAGAAACAAATCATCGGCGTGTTCCTTTTCGGTCTGGTCATTTCGACCTTCTTCACCGAAGATCAGCCGGTCCGGGTCTTCCGCACAAGGACAAGAACGGAAGCGCGTGCCGGACGCCGTTCCAGACGGGACGAAGGCGACACGTTCGAACTTTAATTCAATAGCAACAATATGAAAAAGAAAATCATTGAATTCATCGTCAAGATCTGGTTCGTCCTTTCCTTCACGGCCCTTTTCATCGGCCCGAACGACAACGGGACGCAAGCCGAATTCGATTCATGGTTCTGGTTGTACATCTGCATCCTGATCAACTTCGCCGTCGTGTGCATCGTCGTCAACAAGGTGTTCCCGGAAGGCAAGATCGACCAGAAATCAAACGAAGCCTGAACGCGCCATGATCCAGATTCCACAAACCGAAATCGAATTTCGGAACGCCCTGATCGATGCGGCCGAAGTCGGCGCCCGGAAGGCATTGATCGACGTCGGCGTCATTTCGCCGATGATGAAACTGACCGATGCATATCGCATGTACGGGAAACACGACGTCGACAAGTGGATCCGGATGGGTCTGGTCCGCAAGGTCAAGGACGGCGACAAGAATCACGCGGTCAGGATCGACCGCATGGAAATCGCCGGCGTCGCCAAAATGGCACAACGTGAAGCATTCTTTCAAACTTATTCTAATACAACAAATTAGCAATGAAACACGTTATTCTTAAAACATTGCATCTGGTCAATTGGCGGAAATTCAACGACTTCACGGCGAATTTCGGCGAAGTGACAACCGTGTCCGGCGACAACGAAGCCGGCAAGTCTTCCATGTTCGACGCCTTCCTTTGGTGTCTATTCGGCAAGGATCAGTTCGACCGCAAGGATCACGAAATCGCGCCCGTCGTCGATCACGAAGTGATGGACAAGGTGGATTGCGAAGTCACCGCGACCATCGAAGTCGACGGGATCGACATGGTGTTCCGCCGGATCCTTCATCCGCAATGGGTCCGCCATTCCGG
>JAEEIV010000046.1 GCA_016281555.1 Lachnospiraceae bacterium
CATGAGCGTCGACTTGCCCGACCCCGACGCGCCCATCAGCGCCACCAGGTCGCCCTTCTCCACCGAAAGCGACACGCCCTTCAGCACCGGCACGTCGATGCCGCCCGGCAGGTGGTAGGTCTTGGTGAGATTGTCGACCTCGATGAGAGCCATGAACGAAGTGGAACGGTTGAAGCGGTTGAAACGGTTGAAGCGGATGGAGATCGGTCGGTTGAAGCCTGGCGAGTCCGTTTGTTTCTGAATTCGCGTTCAATATTATGAATCTTTGTTCAGAAGTCAAGCGGAAAATGCAAGCCGGCTTGTCGCGCGGCATCGCCGCGCGACGGCCGGGCATTGACCGGCCACGCTCCGCGCGGATCTGTTTTACGCGAATCTATGCTTCCGAAGAAGCGAAATTCGTCAAAATCACGCACGGTGAAATCGCATTGACCCGCCCGTGAAACCGCACTCTCCGACCGTGTTGCGGGAAGCGGCCGTGGTGGGGCGAGGCGTCCCGCCGAGCCGCCGAGGCCGGGCGGCTACGGGCTGGCGGGACCGACGAAGGGACGGAAGCGACGGCCGCGACGCAAGGGACGCAGGTCACGCTTTCGTTCCATTCGTCCCCAATCCGCCAGTCGCGCCGGTCGCACTACGACTCCGAGCAGGTGGGTGTGTAACGAGGTCTGATTTGAGAATGACACTTTAACAGCCAAAAGTGACGGAATTCAATCCCAATTCCAAGAGCGGATACGATTCGTTTCGGCAGGAATCTCGACCACTTTCTTGTTAGATTCGCTTTCAAGTTTCGCGGTGCGCGTTTCTTGATCGACGGACAGGAGTTTGAATGTGTCACCATCGAGATCGAATTTTTCGTTTCGATAAACCTCGTAGACGTCCTTGCCGCAAACGAAGGTGGCCTTGTAGAGACAAAAATCGGGCTTGTTGCCGGCCTCCATCACGATCTGCTCGCCGTTTTTCCCGAACACGAGCGTAAACACTTCCACCTTGCGAATTCCGGTCGAGGTGTAGCGCTCCTCCGCGACTGAAGAATATTCTTTCAAAATAAACCCGGTATTCGCCAGTTCTTGATCCTTCTTCACATACCAGTCACGTCCCGTGGCGTCTTTGACGGTGAACTTGTAGGAACCGTCGGCTCCTTTCATCTTGACACCGTCGAAAGAGAACGGAAAGGGTTCGGCATCGATGGAACGAACACGCAAGGCCGCAACCCGAGGGGGATGGTTCTGATCATTCTTCGGATCTGTCGAGGCCCGGAATTCCTCGAAATTGGAGAAACCATCGGAATCCGAATCCAACGCCGAATCGTCCTTGAACGGATCGAGCCCGAATTTCTTCTCCCAAACATCCGGCATACCGTCGGCGTCAGAGTCCCACATATCGTCGCCGGAGTCCGTTCCACCGGACTTTTCCGATTTGGCCTGTCTACGGTTCTTCTCTTTTTCTTCCCTTCGATCCGCCAGCGTTCCGGTCAAGCCGTCTGCGACCATCCGCCGGACAAGCGAAGGATTTGAGATGCCGTTCTTCCGCAGTTCGGAGCACGCGTTTTCAAGTAGAATCCGGACGCTTCTGGCCGCGCCGGGAATCGCAAGCGCAGAATTCGACAGATTCTCCACAATCCACTTTCCGTTCGGCTTGATTCGCGAATGAACATCGAATTCCCGACCTTCGACAATTTCGTAGAGAATCCTCACGGCGTGTTCGGGCGTCTCGAAAAACGGCGTGGAGAACTCGATCGCTTCGTCGAGCTCCGCACAAATGGACGAGGCAACGGCGTCGTCGACCATCCTGTCGAAGGACGAATCGCCCGTTGTGTCCAGTCCGCAGAAGCGGCAGGCCTCGAAAACCAATTCGATGGACCCCCTGCATGTGTCCGCCCAGTTCTTGGCCGACCTGCAAAGGGAATCCCTGATGCCGTCTTCGTTGTTCGAAAACGCCTTGACGACCGGTGAATCGGCACCATCGACGAACGCAGAATCCAACAGCGTTCGAAAGGCGTTCGCCGATCCGCTTTTGGCGAGCAGTTGCCACGCCTGTTCGACTCGGTCCGGTCCCGGCCCCGTTTGCGACGACATGCGTCCAATCCATTCCGCAAGGCGTTCGATCGTTTCGCGACGGAAAGCGCATTCCATGACGAATAGGAATTCTGGACTGGTTTCACCACATTTCTCTGTGATGTATTTTGCATTCTTCGTGTCTTTTTCAATCCGCCGCGCGGCCGCGCAGATCAGACCGGCGATTTGTCTCTGGTCTTCCGTGACAATCGCCGTTGTTCTCCGCACCGAACCACGGGCAACGTACCCTCGCTCGTATTTGCGAGACGACAACCCGACACAGAAAATCACCACTGCGGCCAGGACCGCGAATGACACCGCGGCGATAATCCATGCGAGTTTCTTGTTCCGACGATTCCCCGTAGCGGAACCGGCGGTGCCGGCACCGGGGCGTCTTGCCGCATTCCGGCGGGATGCGATCCGCGATTTCGCTTTGGAGGGCATCGAACCTCTGCGAGGCGACGGTTCTTCATCAGCCTTTCTCGGCGAAGGCGCAGGATTGCACGTCCGTTCCTCGACGCGGAATTCCCGCCCGCAACCCGGACAAGCGACGGTTTCTCCGCCAAGTGATTCGTCCGCTTCCAGCGTCTGAAGGCAATACGGACAGGTAATGTCGATGGTATCGCCCATGGATCACTTTCCTTTCTTGTTGGAAGAGATTGCGGAAACAAGTCCGTAGATTCCGAGGGCGATGACACCATAAACGGCTTTGTTCTTGAATTCAAAACCAAACACCTTCATGAGAACAACCCCGATCACGAGCGTGATGATCAGGCAGAGACACCCGGCGGGGTTTGTCCACAAATCGCCGATGTTCGCCGATGACGGTGGTTCAGAATTCGACCGTGTCCGTTTCCGGGTCGCTCCGGATTTCCTCCGAGCATTCCCCTTTTTCGGAGAACCGGACGCCCGGGAAGCCGATCGACCGCCATGCCCGGAGTTGGATTTGCCCCGTTTGGGAATCTTGAATTTCAAGAAACAAGAAGGACATTCGACGAATGTTCCCGCGAGAGAAGAATCCGCCTCCAACTCTTCCCCGCAATGGGGGCAACCGACTTCGATCGTGCTCATGCCCGTCTCCCGATTACGGATAGGTCCACGGACCAGCTGAGTTGTTCGCCGCCGGTTCCGACGATCCGCTTGGTTCATCGTCAGTCATGTATCGATCCGTCCATTCCGGTTCGGGCGGGGGGCTTGGGGTGTTGTATGCTCGCTTTCTTTTTTCGAAATCGATCACCCGGTCCAAATCCTCCTCCGCAATTCGGAACCAGTGTTCCATTCGCCGGATTCGCTTTTCGATTTGCTGTTCGCGACTCATGAAACACGCCCAAGGAACATATGCTTCGCGGCTCCATCCGCTATATTTTGGCCAAACCTTGTTCTCGAACAC
>JAEEIV010000047.1 GCA_016281555.1 Lachnospiraceae bacterium
ACGGACGTTACCGGCGTTTGCAATCTTCCGGCCGGCACCGAAATGTGCATGCCTGGTGACAACGTCGAAATGACGATCGAACTGATCCACAACATCGCCATGGAGCAGGGTCTCCGTTTCGCTATCCGTGAGGGTGGCCGTACGGTCGGTTCCGGTAGAGTTGTTTCCATCATTGAGTAATCTTTTCGGTCAATGAAAAGACCGCACGGTGAAAGCCGTGCGGTCTTTTTTTCTTCTTTTCAGATCAGATGTGCCGGATCTCGGGATGGTCGTTCGTGAGCGCCAGTTCGCGGATCCTGTCCAGCACAACGGAGGCTTTTTCCCCGGCCGGCGTGTTAAGAACGGCACGGATCATCTTTTCCGTCGTCTCTTCGGGAGCGTAAATGTCGTTGCAGGCGTGGATCTTCTCCCGGATCATTTCAATGCTCACTTCCGCATTGCGGTCGCCCAGCGGTTCGACCGGGCCGGAGTTCAGAAGCCGGCCGTCTGTTAAGGTCACTTCGACGCGGCTGAACCGCTTGGCCGGGAAGAGCGCGTCGTACGAAGCGTCCCGATGGAAGGCGATCTTTTCGATGGCGGCAGGCACCCGGGAATCCAGCATCTTGTCCGTGCTGCTTTCGAGAGGTCCGCAGTCGCCGAAGAGAAGCTGGGCCGCAATGGGATACTTGATGTTGTACTGTGCCTCGTCTTCCGAGGTGGGCGCCTCCATGTAGAGCGTTCCCGCATTGCCGAAGGTATACACGTCGATCCGTTCCACCTCGTTTTCCGTGAAACCGTATTCCTCCATCAGACCTTTCAGCGCCCGGATAGGGCTGTGCGCCCAGCGGCAGCAGGAGAGGAACTTCACGTACAGATCGAACATATAATACTTTTCCCCCAGGGTGTCGATGGCTGGGGTGTATTCGTCGTCCAGAATCACCATGTTCCGTCCGGTCACGCCCGACAGGGCCAGTTTGACCGCTTCGGCGCCGGCGTGCTGTCCGAAATAAATGCCGTCCTTGTTCATGGAAGGAACGAAGGTGGAGCGCTTGGCAGGCGTCACCGGCATGATGAAATCCGCAATGGAGAGCGCCGATTCCATCTGCTCGTCGTTTAAGCCGAACAGCTTGCCCGCCGATGCCGCGGTGGCAAAGGCGCCGTAGGAACCGGAACTGTGGTCGTAACCGTAGTAATTCCGGATGGAGAAGGCCTGCCGGATGGAGACTTCGAAAGCGACCGTGAGCGCGGCAAGCAGTTCCCCCCAGGAGGGATCGGTTTCTTCCGCCGCCGAAAGCAGGGCGCCGAAGAAGCCGGCACCCGGATGACCGCGCACGAGGCTGAATCCGTCGTCGAGATCCAGGGCGTTCGCCGCCATGCCGTTCGCCAGGGATGCGCCGATGAAATTGGTCTTTTTCCCTGTGGCAAAAACGGTGCAGGGGCCTTCGGGATAATTCTCCGCCACATAGGCCGCCGCGCATTTGGCGGAATGGTTCTTGGCACCGGCCGTCAATGCGCCGGCGAGATCCAGAAAGCATTTCTTCGCCTGTGCGCGAACCGCCTCGTCCATGGTTTCCCAACGGGTCTCGCGGACAAAGGAAAGCAGTTTTGCCAGGGCTTTTCTGTCGTTCATGCGTTCTCCTTCCGGTTGCTTCATGTTCTGAAGAAAACTATAGAGGAATCGCTTCCCGTTGTCAAGCCTCCGTGAAAAGCCGGTGGGGATCCGCAGCGAAAAAGCAAAGGCGGAAAGGGGCGGAAAACTTCTGCAGATGAGTGTCGAAAGAAAGTGTCGCTTTTTTGATTCACTTGTGCTATAATAATACCAATTATGGATACTTGGGTGTTTATGCCCTTTTGAGGTCTGAACAAAGGAGCTTTGCATGGCTTATTACGTGAATCCGCACATCCGCGACACGGTTCGCGTCTTTCCGATGGAAGGACGCGCGGACTTCCGCCGCTACGACATGAATGAGAATCCGTCGGGGCTTCCTGTGGCTTTCGTCGAGAAAGTGAAAAAGGAGATCACGCCGGAGTTTCTCGCGACCTATCCGGAACCGAGCCGTTTTCTCAAAAAATATGCGGCGTTTCTCGGCGTGCCGTTTGAATCGGTGACGGCGGCGAACGGTTCGGACATGGCGATCCGCTATGTGTTCGAGACCTTCGGCGAACCGGGAAAGGACGTCGTGACGGTTTCTCCGACGTTCGAGATGTATTGGGTGGAGTGCAATATCTTAGGACTTCGCCACCGGCCGGTGCCGTACGAACCGGACCTCTCCATGCCGGTCGAAAAGATCCTGGAAGCGATCGATGAGAACACGAGGATCGTCGTTCTCACGAATCCGAACAATCCGGTCGGCAATGTCTACGCCGAAGCGGAACTGGACCGCATCATTGAAAAAACGAAGGAAGTCGGAGCCGTGCTCGTCATTGACGAGGCGTACCACTATTTTTACGCCGGAACGGCAGTGAAGAAAGCGATGGAAGAAGAGCACGTGATCGTGCTCCGGACGTTTTCGAAACTGTTCTCGATCGCGGCGTGCCGGATCGGCATCGTCGTCGGTCACCCCGCCCTCATTCAGTACGTCCGACAGGGGAAACTGACGTTTGACGTGAATTCGATCGCATTGCTCTTCGCGGAACGTCTCATTGAGGAACCGGGGTTACTTGAAGAACTCATCCGGACCGAAAACGAGGGCAAGGCATATGTGTACCGGACGCTTGAAGAAAACGGCTATCCGGTGCACAAGAGCGAAGCCAATTTCCTCTTCATCGAAACGAAGCGCGACGCGCTCGAAGTCACGAAGGAACTGGAGGAAGAAGAGAAGATCCTGGTGCACGGGTACCGGAATCCGCTGCTTCGGAAGTTCATCCGCGTTTCCATCGGTTCGGAAGCGGAAATGCGGTATTTCATGGAACGGTTTTTGCCGCTGGATGCCCGGGAGGAAGCATGAAAACTGTCATCACCTACGGAACGTTCGATCTTTTGCATTACGGGCACGTCAGGCTGCTGGAACGCGCGAAGGCGCTCGGCGACCGGCTGATCGTCGGCGTGACGAGCGAGGACTTCGACAAGCAGCGCGGAAAGATCAACGTCCAGCAGTCCCTGGCCGAACGGATCAGGGCCGTGGAGGAGCTCGGACTGGCCGACGAGATCATCGTCGAAGAATATGAAGGGCAGAAGATCGACGACATCCGCCGCTATCACGCGGATATCTTTGCGATCGGCTCGGACTGGAAAGGCAAGTTCGATTACCTGAAGGAGTATTGCGAGGTCGTGTATCTCGACCGGACCGAAGGCGTTTCGAGCACCGGAATCAGGTCGGAGAAGACGGTCCGCTTGGGACTCGTCGGCGCCTCGAACAACGTCGAGAAGGTCAAGCGGGAAGCGGCGTTCGTGAACGGGCTTCTCGTCGCGGAAACCTGGGACGAAAAGGAACCGCTGCAGGCGTTTCTGTCCCGCGTCGACGCGGTATACGTTTATTCGCATCCGAAACGCCACGAGGCGGAGATCCGGACGGCATTGACGGAAAAGAAGCACGTGCTCGTCGAAACGCCGGTGACGCTTTCCGAGGAGACGACGGAGGAACTCTTCGCGCTCGCGGAAAAAGAGGGCGTCGTCCTCATGGAGGCATTGAAGACTGCGTTTTCGACGGCTTACCGCCGGCTCATCCTGCTGTTAAAGGGCGGGAAGATCGGCGAGATCGTGTCAGTCGACGCGGTCGCGACGTCCACGGAGGATTATTCGAAAGAATCGAAAGAGACGCTCTCGGAGAAGTGGGGCAGTTTCGAGGATTGGGGACCGACGGGCCTTTTGCCGGTCTTTGATCTTCTGGGCACACACCCGGACAGCGTCCGGCTTTTCTCGAAAATGCATCCGGCAGGAGAGCGGTTCGACCTCTTTACGAAAGCGGAGTTCTCTTATCCGAACGCGGTCGCTTCGGTCAAGGTCGGCAAGGGCGTGAAGTCCGAGGGCGAGCTCATCGTTTCCGGCACCAAAGGGTATGCTTTCGTGCCGGCCCCCTGGTGGAAGACGGAATTCTTCGAGATCCGATACGAGGATCAGAACCGGAACGAGCGCTTTTTCTACCGGATGGACGGCGAAGGCATCCGCTATGAACTCGTGGAGTTTCTGAAGGCGGTGACGAAGGCAGGCGTTCATCTGGAGATCGACCGGGAAGTGACCGGGGCGATCTCCGGCATGATGGAAGCTTTCACGAACGGGGAAGGACTTACGGTCATCTGAACGGGATCAGGAAAGATGGACAGGATCGCGCTGGAAACACCGGCGAAAATCAATTACTTTCTCGAAGTCACGGGAAAACGCCCCGACGGTTATCACGAACTCGTCACGGTGTTTCAGGCCGTGGAGTTCACGGACAGGCTGCTTCTGGAAAAGCAGGAGACGCCCGGGGTTTCGCTGACGGAGGAAGAAGGGCTCATCCCCGTGCCGCTTGATGAGACGAATCTCATGAGCCGCGCGGCGAAGCTGATGTTCGACCGGTATGCATTGCCGGGCGGCCTTTCGATCCGGTTCCGGAAAGAGATCTTCACCGGTGCCGGCCTCGGCGGCGGCTCGTCCGACGCGGCGGCGGTGCTTTACGGGATCGACCGTATTTTCGGACTCGGGCTGTCCAAGGAGGAATTGAAAACGCTCGGCGTCAGACTCGGCGCGGACGTGCCGTTCTTCTTTGAGGGCGGGACCTGCCTTGCGACCGGGATCGGCGAAACGCTGACGAAGCTCGGCTCCCTGCCGTCGTTTCCGCTCGTGATCGTGAAGCCTGACGCTTCGGCTTCGACGAAGGAGATCTTTCAGGCGTTCGACCGGGAACCCGGACGGACGGTCTGCACGGCGGACCGGATCCTGCAGGCTTTATCGGGTCCGGAAGACGAAGCCGTAACGGCTCTTTCCGGCGCGCTTTACAATGCGCTCGAGGACGTGACGATCCGTTTCGTGCCGGAAGTTGCCGAAATCCGCCGGGATCTTCTCGAAAACGGGGCTTTCGGGGCTTTGATGAGCGGATCCGGTTCATCGGTCTTCGGCATCTTCAAAGACCGGAAAACAGCCGAAAACGCGTTTTTACGGGTATCCCCCGGCAGAAACGCCTGTCTTACGGAGACGACGCCGAACGGGATCATTGAGATCCCGGAAAGCGCATATTGAAAACAACGCGGAAAACCGCGATTCGGAGGAATCATGGAACAGAAAAACCTGCTCATTCTTTTCGGAGGACAGTCTTCGGAACACGAGATCTCCTGCCTGTCTGCCGAAAACGTGATCCGGAGCGTGAACCGGGACAAGTACCGGATGATCCTCGTCGGCATCACGAAGGAAGGGCATTGGGTCCTGACGGACCATGTGAAGCAGATCGAAGACGGGAGCTGGGTCATGGGCAACGTGACCGCCGTCCTTTCGCCGGATGCGACGAAGAAATGTCTGTATCTCATCGACAAGTACCGTACCGAGGAAGTTCCGATCGACGTGATCTTTCCGGTGCTGCACGGCCTGTACGGCGAAGACGGATCGATCCAGGGCATCTTTGAACTGTCCGGCATACCGTACGTCGGCTGCGGCGTTCTGTCGAGCGCGCTCTGCATGGACAAGATCTTTACGAAACTCCTGGTGGAGTCCCTCGGCATCCGTCAGGCGGCCTACGTCGGCGTCAGGCGGAACGAACTCGAAGACATTGAGAAGGCGCTTAGGAAGGTGGAGACCGCATTGCCGTATCCTCTGTTCGTGAAGCCTTCCTGTGCAGGATCGTCGAAGGGCGTCTCGAAGGTAAGAAACCGCGACCAGTTGAAGGCGGCGCTTTATAAGGCGGCGGAAGAGGATGCGAAAGTCCTCGTCGAAGAATGCATTACCGGACGGGAACTCGAATGCGCGGTGTTCGGCTCGGACCGCTCGGTCGTGACGAGCGGCGTCGGAGAGATCCGGAGCGCGGCGGAATTCTATGATTTCGACGCGAAGTATCATAATTCCGACTCCGTGACGGACGTTTCGCCGGACCTTCCGGAAGGCGTCGAAGAAGAGATCCGGGAGAAGGCGGAGCGGATCTTCCGTGCGGCCGGCTGTTACGGTTTGTCCCGCGCGGACTTTTTCCTGGACGAAAAGGGCGTGGTGTTCAATGAGATCAATACCATGCCGGGCTTCACGGCCATCAGCATGTACCCCATGCTGTTCGAAAAAATGGGGATCACGAAAAAACAACTGACGGAGGACCTCATCGAGCTGTCCTTCTTCAGACGGGAGCATTGACAGTGACAGCAGGAAATCAGTCAAAACCGATCGGCATATTTGATTCGGGCCTCGGCGGCCTCACGGTGTTCCGCGAGATCGTCAATGAATTGCCGAACGAGGACCTCGTTTATTTCGGCGACACCGCCCGCGTGCCGTACGGAAGCAAGTCGAAGGACACGATCGTGCATTACACGGATCAGATCCTGTCCTTCTTAAAGACGCAGGAAGTCAAGGCCATCGTCGTGGCCTGCAATACGGCTTCGGCCTACGCGCTCGAAGAACTGGAGGACCGGGTGGAGGTGCCGATCGTCGGCGTCGTGAAACCCGGCGCGAAGGTGGCGGCGAAGGAGTCGAAGAACGGAAAGATCGGCGTCATCGGGACGAAGGGCACGATCCGGAGCGGTCTGTATCAGAAGTACCTGAAGGAATACCGGCCGGGCGCTGAAGTGTTCGGAAAACCCTGTCCTTTGTTCGTGCCGCTCGTGGAAGAGGGGCTTTGGGACGACGTGCTGACCAGGACGGCGGCGGCGAGGTACCTGAAAGAACTGAAGGAAGCCGGGGTCGACACACTGATCATGGGCTGCACGCATTATCCGCTCATCCGCCCGCTCATCCGGGAAGAGATGGGAGAAGACGTCCTGCTCGTGAATCCCGCGCACGAGACGGCGGAACGCATGAAGGAAGTGCTGGAACTCTGGGAACTGAACCGGGATCCTGCGGTCCCGCGGTCGGATGCGCCGTACCGCTTTTACGTGAGCGACGATCCGGAGAGCTTCCGCGACTTTGCGTCGAAGATCCTGACGTTTCCGCTTCCCCTGCCGGAAAAGATCGACATCGAAGCGTATTGAGCATCGGAGAACAGAAAAAACCGGAGCGTGCCCGTAAAACAGGGCAATGATCTGTGAAAAACGATAAACTATTTGCATAGAGGAGGACATTGTTATGCCGTGGTGGGGATGGTTACTCATCGGAATCGGAGCGCTGATCGTCGGATTCATCGCCTTCGTGGTGATTTTCGGACGGAAGATGCAGAAAAAGCAGGCGGACGCGGAGCAGCAGATGGAGGCCGCGAAGCAGACCGTCAGCATTCTCGTCATTGACAAGGCGAAGAAGAAAATGAAAGAGAGCGGCCTGCCGGAGTCGGTACTGGCTCAGGCGCCGAAATATGCGAGAAACATGAAGATCCCGGTCGTTAAGGCGAAGATCGGAACGCGGGTCATGACGCTCATTGCCGACCAGGGCATCTATGAGATCCTGCCCGTGAAGAAGACCTGCACGGTGGCGATCAGCGGCCTGTACATCAAGGAACTGAAGGCGGTCCGCGGCGGATCCGTCCCGAAACTTCCGGAGAAAAAGAAGAGTCTGGCGCAGCGACTTCGCGAGAAGGCTGCGGCGAGACAGCAGTGACGCCGGATCCGGAACGGATCGGGCAGAAAGAAGAACCCTATGTTGAAAGACCTGTCAAAAGAAGAACTGAAAGAACTGGAATCGAGTCTGAGGAGAGAGTACGAGGCGCTGAAGGCGGAAGGCCTGAAACTCGACATTTCCCGCGGCAAGCCCTCGAAGGAGCAGCTCGATCTTTCCATGGATCTGTTCACAGTTTTGACACCTTTGTCTGATATGATCTCGGAAGACGGCTTCGATACGAGAAACTACGGCTGTCTGACCGGCATCCTCGAGGCGAAGAAACTGCTGGCGGATCTGCTTGATACGAAGCCGGAAAACGTGATCGTTTTCGGCGGCAGCTCCTTAAACGTCATGTACGACACGGTATCGAAGGCCATGATCCACGGCATCATGGGATCGACGCCCTGGTGCAGACTTCCGGTGGTGAAGTTTCTCTGCCCGGTGCCCGGCTACGACCGTCATTTCTCGGTGACCGAATCCTTTGGGATCGAGATGGTGAACGTGCCGATGACGGACGACGGCCCCGACATGGACCTCGTCGAGAAATTGGTTTCGGAAGACGGGAGCGTGAAGGGCATCTGGTGCGTGCCGAAGTATTCGAATCCCGGCGGCACGGTCTATTCGGACGAGACGGTGAGGCGGTTCGCCGCCCTGAAGCCTGCAGCGAAGGATTTCCGGATCTTCTGGGACAATGCCTATAACGTCCACCATCTTGACGTGGACCGGCCGAGAGAGATCCTGAACATTCTCGAGGAAGCCGAAAAAGCGGGAAATCCGGACATCGTTTATGAGTTCGGTTCGTTCTCGAAGATCACCTTCCCGGGCAGCTCGATCTCGGCCATGGCGGCTTCGGAAGCGAACGTGGCCGACGTCACGTCGGTCATGAAGAACCAGATCATCGGACACAATAAGATCGCGATGCTCATGCATGCCCGGTATCTGAAGGACAAGGCCGGCATTCTGAATCATATGAGAAAGCATGCGGCGATCCTGAAACCGAAGTTCGACATCGTCGAAGAGACGCTGACAGAGGAACTCGGAGGTCTCGGCATCGGAACGTGGTCGCATCCGGAAGGCGGATACTTCGTTTCGTTCAATACCTTGCCCGGCCTTGCAAAGAAGGTCGTCGGCATGATGAAGGAAGCGGGCGTCACGATGACCGGCGCCGGCGCGACCTACCCCTACAAAAAGGATCCGGAGGATTCAAACATCCGGATCGCGCCGAGTTACGCCACGGTTGAAGAACTGAAGAAGGCGATCCGGATCTTCGCCCTCGTCGTGAAACTATCGAGCGCGGAAGCATTGCTGGACCGGTAAAAGAAAGAAACGGCGCGGGATCGTCCCGTACGCCGGACGGAGTGTTTTAATGTCTGAAAACAAGAATGAAAATTACGAAGAAGTCTGTTTCGTATGCAGGCGCTCGGAATCCAAGGCCGGACCGATGCTGAAAATGCCCGGCGGGATCTCGGTCTGCCAGAGCTGCATGCAGAAATCCATTGACGCGGCGGTGGCGCTGAACGGCGGCGATCTTTCGAAGCTGTCCGGCCAGCCCCCGTTCATGATGCCCGGAATGATGACTCCCGGAAATGCGCCGGCGGTGACCGGGAAAAACGAGGAAACGGGAGAATTGAAGGAAGTGACGACGACCGAGGACCCGAAGACGGAGGAAAAAGGATCCGAAGCCCCGGGAAATCCGTTCGGCTTTTCGATGATGCTGACGCCCGAGGACATTCAGTCCATGCTCGGCCGCCGGCCGATGCCGAAGGGCGTGAAGAAACCTTCGAAGGACGACGAGGACCTGAAGATCGACCTGAAGAGCGTTCCGAAGCCGTCCGAGATCTACGACATGCTCTCGGAGTACGTCGTCGGTCAGGAACAGGCGAAGAAGGCCATTTCTGTCGCGATCTACAATCATTACAAGCGGCTGGCGTCCGAAGACGAGGAGATCGAGATCGAGAAGTCGAACATGCTGATGATCGGTCCGACCGGCGCCGGAAAGACGTTCATCGTGAAGACGCTCGCGCGGCTTCTGAACGTGCCGCTCGCCATTGCCGACGCGACCGCGCTCACGGAAGCGGGCTACATCGGCGACGACATCGAATCGGTCGTGACGAAACTCTTGACCGCGGCGGACAATGACGTCGCGAGGGCGGAACAGGGCATCATCTACATTGACGAGATCGACAAGCTTGCGAGAAAACGGAACGCGACGCAGCGGGACGTCTCCGGCGAATCGGTCCAGCAGGGTCTCCTGAAACTGCTCGAAGGCGCGGAGATCGAAGTGCCGGTCGGCGCGAATTCGAAAAACGCAATGGTGCCGCTGGAAACGGTGAACACGAAGAACATTCTGTTCATCTGCGGCGGCGCGTTCCCGGACCTTGAGGAGATCATCAAGGAACGCCTGAACGAGAAGTCCTCGATGGGCTTCGGCGCGGATCTGAAGGATAAGTTCGACAAGGAAAAGGACCTCCTGAAATACGTGGAGACGGAAGATTTAAGAAAGTTCGGGATGATCCCGGAATTCATCGGCCGTCTGCCCGTCGTGTTCACCCTGACGCCGATGACGAAGGAGATGCTGATCCGCGTGCTGAAGGAGCCGAAGAACGCGATCGTGAAGCAGTACCGGAAACTGCTGAGTCTGGACGAAGTGGAACTGAATTTCACGGACGAGGCGTACGACGTCATTGCCGAAAAGGCGCTGAAAAAGGATACGGGCGCGAGAGCGCTCCGGTCGATCATAGAAGACATCATGCTGGACATCATGTTCGAGATCCCGAAAGATCCGAACATCGGAAAGGTGACGATCACGGCGGAGTACGTGAACGGGACCGGTGGTCCGGTCATTGAGATGAGAGGCTGAGGAAAGGACAGAATCAATGATGAAGAGGATCATCGCCGTACTGGCTGCAGCGCTGCTGCTCTTCGGAGCGGTTTCCTGCACCGAAAAGAAGGAAACGGAGCCGGAGGAAACGAAACGTACTTCCGTCACGAAGGAAGACTATTGCAAGAACCTGACGGAAGACGGGTACATCGTCGGGCTGAACGCGCAGGAAGTGTTCAAAGTCCCGGACGATTGGTCGGTGCTTTCCATCGAGAAATCGAAGGTCGCTCCGGCGGAATCCACGGTCGAATCCGCGGTTTCCCAGATCATGCAGAACTTCCCGATCCGGATCACGGACCGGGCGGTGGAGGATGGAGACCTCGTCAACATCGACTATGAGGGCAAGCTGGACGGCGTGGCGTTTGAAGGCGGCACGGCGAAGGGCGCGGACCTGACGGCAGGCTCGGAGCAGTTCGTCGACAATTTCCTGACGAAGATCATCGGACACATGCCGGGCGAGACCTTCGACATCGAGATCACCTTCCCGGATCCGTACCAGAACAATACGGATCTTTCGGGCAAACTCACGATCTTCACGGTCACGATCAATTACATTTCCGGCGGCACGAACGAGTTCACGGACGATTTCGTCCGGGAAAACCTCGAGAAAATCCGGAACATGGTCGGGTCGGAAGACGCTGAGACCGCGGAGGACATCCGGGAAGCGATCCGGAAATACTATATCGACCTGAATCTCGAAGACGCGATCTACGAGCGCCTGTACGAAGTTGAGATCGAGACGATCCCGGAAGCCATCTACGATTACGTTTACAGAATGACGGACATTTCCATCTTCAACAGCTATGCGATGAGCATCACGGAAATGGCGGAAAAGTCGAGCATGACCGCGGAGGAACTTCGCGAGCATGTGGAAAAGGACTGCAAGCCGGAACTGGTGTTCCACGCCATTGCCGAGAAGGAAGGCTGGACCGTTACGGACGAGGACATCGACGAGGTGCTCGGATCGGCGGACCGTGAAGCACTCACGGAACAATACGGAAGAAATTACATTGCCCACTACGTGCTGACGACCCGGGCGATCAAGTATTTGAAGGAGCACATCCCGCTCACGGAAGCGGACGGCGAGTGATGGTGCCGGGAGGTTTCTTTTGGAAGATCAGAATCAAAACCGAAAAGGAAACGGACAGGGAGGCGGCAGCAAATGGCCGATTTTCCTCGCGGTGGGCGTGATCCTCACGTTCTTCATGATCACGGGCGGTCATCTCTGCTCGAGCGGGATCGCGAGCTATTTCACCGAGGAAATATCCTTCAATGAATTCCTGACGTACATAGAGGAAGACAAGGTGGAGGAGGCGGTCTTAAAGGACCGTTCCGAGTGGAGCATCCGGCTGAAAGGCGGGGACAAGCTCTACACCACGACGCACATGGACTACGATAAGGTCATGGAAGTGCTCGACGCACACGGAGTCAAGTATTCCGCGACGACGAGCTCGAATTTCCTTTCCTTCTTCATCGCCTACATTCTGCCGACGCTTCTCATGGTCGTGCTGTTCATCTTCTTCATCCGGAGAATGAGCGGCAGCGGCGGCATTTTCAACGTCGGAAAGAGCAATGCGAAAAAGCATTCGGAGAAAGACACCGGCGTCACGTTCCAGGACGTCGCCGGCGAGGATGAGGCGAAGGAATCCCTGAAGGAGATCGTGGATTTCCTTCATAATCCTGCGAAATACACGTCGATCGGCGCGAAACTGCCGAAGGGCGCGCTGCTCGTCGGCCCTCCGGGCACCGGCAAGACCCTGCTTGCGAAGGCGGTCGCCGGCGAGGCGCACGTGCCGTTCTTCTCCCTGTCCGGCTCGGATTTCGTGGAGATGTTCGTCGGCGTCGGCGCGTCCAGGGTGAGAGATTTGTTCAAACAGGCGCAGGCCGAAGCCCCCTGCATCATTTTCATTGACGAGATCGATGCGATCGGAAAGAGCCGCGACAGCATTTATGCGGGCGCGAACGACGAACGCGAGCAGACCCTGAATCAGCTGCTTGCGGAAATGGACGGCTTCGATCCGTCGAAGGGCGTCATCGTGATGGGCGCGACGAACCGGCCCGAGATCCTCGACAAGGCGTTGCTCAGGCCCGGCCGTTTCGACCGGCGGATCATCGTCGACAAGCCGGATCTGAAAGGACGTGAAGAGATCCTGAAGGTCCACGCAAAAGACGTCAACATGGCGGATTCCGTGAATCTCAGGGAGATCGCGCTTGCGACGAGCGGCGCCGTCGGTTCGGACCTCGCAAACATGATCAATGAGGCGGCCATCAATGCGGTGAAGCACGGCCGCGTCGCCGTGACGCAGCAGGATCTTTTCGAAGCCGTGGAGGTCGTCCTCGTCGGCAAGGAAAAGAAAGACCGCATCATGTCGAAGGAAGAGCGGCGGATCGTTTCCTATCACGAAGTCGGCCACGCGCTCGTCTCCGCATTGCAGAAGAACGCGGAACCCGTGCAGAAGATCACGATCGTGCCGCGCACCATGGGTGCGCTCGGCTATGTGATGCAGACGCCGGAAGAAGAGAAATACCTGAACACGAAGAGCGAACTCATTGACTCCATCGTCATGGCGCTCGCCGGCAGGGCGGCGGAAGAACTCGTCTTCGGAGACGTGACGACCGGAGCCGCGAACGACATCGAAAAGGCCACGAACTACGCGCGGACTATGATCACGATGTACGGCATGTCGGATTATTTCGGACTCATGCAGCTCGAGACCGTGGAAAGCCGCTACCTCGAGGCGCGGCGCGTGCTGAACTGCGCGGATTCGACGGCGGCGAAGGTGGACCTCGAGGTCAAGGAGATCCTTTCGCAGGCCTATGAAAAGGCGAAGGAGATGCTTTCGGAAAACCGGGACGTCCTCGACAAGATCGCGGCATACCTCATCGAGAAGGAGACCATCACCGGTCGCGAATTCATGGACATTTTAGACAAATGCCGGAAGGAGCGGGAAGAGGAAGCGAAGGTTTCCCCGGAAACGGCGGAGACCCCGGGCGAAGAAGAGACGGCTCCCGTAACGGAACCCGTTTCGCCGTAAGGCTGTTTCATGGAAAAGACCTTTGACATTGAAGCGGAATTAAAGAAACTCCCGGCCTCGCCGGGAGTGTATTTGATGCACGACGCTTCGGGCGAGGTCATTTACGTCGGGAAGGCCGTCGTATTGAAGAACCGCGTCCGGCAGTATTTCCAGTCGTCGCGCGGCAAGTCGGCGAAGATCCGTCAGATGGTCTCGCACATTGACCGGTTCGAGTACATCGTCACCGATTCGGAGACGGAGGCGCTCGTTCTGGAATGCAATCTCATCAAGGAATACCGTCCCCGATACAATACGATGCTGGTGGACGACAAGGGTTACCCCTTCATCCGCGTGACCGTGGAGGAGAAATATCCGCGGGTCTTCATGACGCGGGAAATGAAGCGGGACAAAAGCCGTTATTTCGGACCGTTCACTTCGGCTTATGCCGTGCGCGAGACGCTGGAACTGCTGCACGCCCTGTATCCCATCCGGACCTGCAGAAAGGTCCTGCCGCGGGACGCAGGCAAGGAGCGGCCCTGCCTGAACTATGACATGGGGCGATGTCCCGCGCCGTGCACCGGGAACGTCCCGGAAGCGGAATACCGGAAAAGAGTCGACGGGATCCTCCGCTTTCTGGAGGGCGACTATAAGGACGTTCTCCGCGACCTGAAAGAGAAGATGAAGGAAGCTTCCGAACGGCAGGAGTACGAAGAGGCGATCCGGTACCGCGATCTTTTAAGATCCGTCACGCAGACGGCCGAAAAGCAGAAGGTCTCGGACCTCGAATCGAGAGAGGACCGGGATTTCATTGCCGTTGCGAAAGAGGGCAGGGATGCGGTGGTGTCCGTGTTCTTTGTGAGAGACGGGAATCTCGTCGGCCGGGACCATTATCACATGACGGCTTCCGAAGACGATCCCGAGAGCGAGATCATTGAGAACTTCGTGAAACAGTTCTATTCCGGAACGCCGCTCATTCCGAAGGAAGTGGTCCTGGAAAGCGAGATCTCGGACCGGGAAGCGGTCGAAACCTACCTTTCGGCGAGACGCGGCCACAAAACGGCCGTCATCGTGCCGAAAAGGGGCCAAAAAGAGCATTTTATCCTGCTCGCGAAGGAGAACGCCAAAACGGTGCTCGAACGCGATAAGGACCGAATTAAGAAAGAAGAAGCGAAAACGTCCGGCGCGGTCAAGGAACTTGCGGAACTGCTCGGTCTTTCTCAAATCCGCCGGATCGAGGCGTACGACGTCTCGAACACCAGCGGCTTTGAGTCCGTGGGCTCCATGGTCGTCTTCGAGGACGGGCGTCCGAAGAAGAACGATTACCGGAAATTCCGGATCCGTACCGTTTCCGGGCCAGACGATTACGCGTCGATGCGGGAGGTCCTTTCCCGGCGGTTCCGGCAGCGGGAAGAAGAGAACGGAGCCTTTCAGACCTACCCGGACCTCATCCTCATGGACGGCGGAAAAGGGCAGGTGCATGCGGCTTTGGACGTTCTCACGGAAGCGTCGATCTCCATTCCGGTCGCCGGGATGGTCAAGGACGACCGGCACAGGACGAGGGGCATCTGGTACGACGGCCGGGAAGTCCCGACGGACGAGCATTCGGAGTATTTCCGGCTCGTGACCCGGATCCAGGACGAGGCGCACCGGTTCGCGATCACCTTCCACCGGGGGCTGCATACGAAAAACTCGATCCGTTCGGTCCTGTCGGAGATCCCGTCCGTCGGTCCGAAGCGAGAAACGGAACTCATCCGGAAATTTGAAAACATTGATGCACTGAAAAAAGCGACGGCGGAGGAGATCGCTGAGACGAAGGGATTTCACCGCAAGGCCGCGGAGGCCGTCTACCGGTACCTTCATCCGGAACAGGACGGAAAAGACGCGTGATCCCGTAATAGCGGGGCGAAAACGAGGAGGAGCAAGTGAGAAGAAGAAATTTTGAGCTGGAAGTCATTGAGATGATCCTGGCCGTCGCGATCATCGTGCTGGCGGTGATCCTTTGCTTCCGGTCCGCGACGCTGACGGTCCTGTTCCCGATCACTTTCGGGCTGGCCGCGATCCTTGCGGCCCTGTACGCATTGGAAGGGATCCTCTACAACCGGAACCGGATCGTGAAAAAAAACCGGGTCATCGTTTTCGGCATCATTACCGTACTGCTCGTATTGCTCACGGTACTGGCGGCAATGACGGTGTTCAGGGGGTAATCATGGCGGAAGAAGCGAAGGAAAACGTCGTGCTTTGCGGCGCGAACTCCTATGAGGAAAAGTATTATTTCAATCCGGTCTTCTCGAACCTGCCCGAAACCGTGAAAAACGAGCTGCAGGCCATGTGTGTTCTGTTTACCGAAGGCGCGGGCGGGATCCTGACCGTCGAGTATACGCCCGAAGGAACCTTGACACTTCGGACCGGCGCATCGGAATACGATTACTATTACGATGAGATCGAGGCCGGGCTGAAGGTCCGGAAACTGTCGGAAGAACACGCGGAACTCTTCGAGATGCTGGAACTCTATTACCGGGTATTCTTTTCAGGGGAAGGCAATGACAAGAAGTGACCGGGAACCGGTTTCGCCCGGCCCCATCGTTATAAAAGGACTGAAGATCGCATTCCCCGTAGCGCTCGGGCCAATGGCCGGCGTCACGGACGGCGCATTCCGGGAGATCGCCAAAGATATGGGATGCGGTCTTTTCTATACGGAAATGGTCAGCGCGAAGGCCCTGCATTATCACAATGCAAATACGGGCCTTCTTTTGCAGCACGGAGAAAAAGACCGTCCGGTCGGCGTGCAGCTGTTCGGCCGCGATCCCGGCATTCTGACGGAAGAAGCGCTGAAACTGGAAGAGGAGTTCGATTTCATTGATTTCAACATGGGCTGCCCGGTGCCGAAAGTCGTGAAAAACGGCGAGGGAAGCGCATTGCTTCGGGAACCGGAACTCGTGGAAAAGATCTTTACGGCCATGACGAAGGCCCTGAAGAAACCGGTGACCGTCAAACTTCGGAAAGGGTTTTCGGCGGATGGGACGGAAGCGTATGAGATTGCCCGGATCCTGGAAGCGTCCGGCGTGTCGATGATCGCATTGCACGCAAGGACGAGAGAGCAGTATTACAGCGGGAAAGCGGACTGGGAAGCGATCCGGAAAGTGAAGGAAAGCGTGAAGATCCCGGTCATCGGGAACGGCGATGTTTTCTCTGCGGAAGATGCGGTCAGGATGATGCAGGAAACCGGCTGCGACGGCGTCATGGTCGCAAGAGGCGCGGAGGGGAATCCCTGGATCTTCCGGGAGATCCGTTCGCTGTTCGAGACCGGGACGTTGCCGGAAAGACCGGACCTTACGGAGATCCGGGCAATGATCCGCCGTCACGGCGAACTTCTTCGAAAAGAAAAGGGAGAACATCTCGCCGTATTGGAGATGCGGCGGCATGCTTCCTCCTATCTCCGGGGCACGCCGAATGCGGCGGAAAAACGCGTCCGGATCAATGCCGCAGCCACGCTGGAAGCCTTGTACGCCGTCGCGGAAGAGGAATGAGGCGTTTCCCGGTCCGCACGGCAGAAAACGCTTTACTTTTCGAAATAATCTGTTATAATACAAAGCACGCAGGGTTAGTACATCGGTAGTACATCGGCTTCCCAAGCCGAGGAGGCGGGTTCGATTCCCGTACCCTGCTTTTGTTGTGCCGTCGGCCCGGGCGGAAAGAAAAGACCGGGGAGGATGACAGGGATCCCTGACAGGAAAGGAGAACGTTTATGGCGCAGACTTTTGAAGAATACGTTCAGAACTACAGAAAAAACAACCGCGCGTTTTTCGAGCGTCCGTGGGAGAAGCACATCGACCCGTTCCGGATCTACGGAAACCTGTATTACGTCGGAGACCGGGCCGTTTGCGGCCATCTCATTGACACGGGCGACGGCCTCGTCATGATTGACGCGGGGTTCACGGTGACCGTGCCGATGCTCGTCGATTCCGTGTACCGGCTCGGCTTCGATCCGAAGGAGATCCGGACGATCATCATGACGCACGGACATTACGATCATATGGGCGCGGCCGAGTATTTCCGCCGGCTGTACGGATGCAAGCTCGGCATCAGCCGGACGGATGCGGAAATGATCCGGACGCGGAAGGATTTCGAACTGGCGGAGCTTTCGTGGGAGGCAACGCCGCTCTTTCACGCACCGGAAACCTTTGATTATCTGTTCGAGGACGGCGAAGTCTACCGGCAGGGAAATACCGAGATCACTTTGATAGAAACTCCGGGGCATACGCCCGGCGTGATGACGTTCTTCTTTGACGTGGAAGAGGATGGCGTGAAGAAACGCGCAGGACTTCTCGGCGGCGTGGGCTTAAGCGCCACACGGGACTATTTCCTGGCACATTTCGACCTACCCGGGGACACGCCTGAGAGGATGATCCGGAAAGCGGAAGAGTTGAAGAAGGAGCACGTGGACATCCACCTCGGCAATCACCCGGCGGACAATGACATCATTGAGAAGCGGGAGAGACAGCTGAAAGAGGGCGGCAATCCCTTTGTGGACGAGACGGAGTGGGAGCGGTTCCTTTCGAACCTGCAGGAAAAAGTGAAGGCCTCCATGAAACTGGACGGCCGTTCGTTCTGAATCAGAGAGAGTAAAACAATCTCATCGCTTTACAGCATAGGGAAGGGCCCGGCATTTGCCGGGCCCTTCCGGGATTCTCTAACCCCGTGAGCATTAGCTCAGTCTGGAAAATTATTTCGCAAGGCTGTACTCGTACTCATAGATCGAGGTGTCGATATCCTTGTCAGCCTTCGCCTTCGCCCAAGCTGCGTTGTAACGATCTTCCAGATCCTTCGCAACTTCGTCGAACGTGGCTTCCGGCTTGCCCTGCCACTTGTCATGCATCCAGTCGTCGAACGTGGTCGCAATGATGTCGCCTTCCAGATAGTTCTTGCAAACCGAATCCGGAACAAGCGCAACGTTACGATAGTTCGCTACGTCGCCGAACAGAGCCCACTGCGGTCCCATGTCTGCAGAAACTTTCGCCTTCTGAGAGATTTCCGGCTTGTAGGAGATCAGGCCGCCCATCTCATAGATTCTCTGAAGCAGATCATCGCTGTTGATGAAGCAAAGCGCCTTCACGATCGCAGCCTTCTTCGCATCGGAAGCAGCGTCCCAAGCGACCTTGTCGATGGTGGTGCCGCAACGATCAAGGTACGTGCCCTTGTAGTTCGGGTTGTCACCGAAGGTCGGCGGATCGATAACAGTCCAATGCACGCCGTTTTCGGCTGCCGGGAACTGCTCGGTGTACACTGCGTAGTCATAGGACGGAGCGCCGAAGAAACCGACACGGCCCTTCGCGAATTCCGCACGGATCGGGTCGATCGCAAGGTCGTCCGCGCCGAGCATGATGCCCTCTTTGTACATCTTCTTGATGTACTCGCAGGGCTCTTTCCACTGCTGGAAGTCATAGGAACCGGTGTTCGGATCCCAGTAGTTCTTACCGGTGGAGTTGCAGCACGCCTGGAAGGTCAGACGGGTCCAGCAGGCGCCCCATGTGCACCAGCCGAAGCCGAACTCGTCGCGGCCGGCAGCAACCGCGTTCTCGCGGATGGTCTTCGCCGCATTGTACATGTCTTCCCAGGTCTTGATGTCTTCGACTTTGAGGTTGTTCTTCTCAAGCAGGTCGGTGTTCACCGCGAACTTCAACGGAACAACTTCAAGCGGAAGGTTGCAAAGGATGCCGTCCTGAATGTTGACGCCAGGAGCGATGTATTTCTCATAGCTCTTGATCATCGCATCAAGTTCCGGATAATCCTTCTGGATCGAGTACAGGTCAAGTACCCAACCCTGCTGGATCCACTGCTGGTTTCCGGATCCTTTGTCGTAGAGGTCGTAATGCGTGCCCGCATCCATAGCTGCCTGAAGGGACGTGGTGTAGTTGTTGATGTCGCCAAGGAAATTGATCTTGACGCCAGCTTCTTTACCGGCACCTTCATTGAATTCGTTGATCGCCTTCTCAAGGGTGATACGATAAGCACCGACGTTGCAGTAGTAGTCTACTTCAGAAATCTCGGTGGTCTTCTTCTCACCCTGGCAGGCTGCGAGTCCGATCACCATAGCGAGGACAAGCAGGGCCATAAACAACTTCTTCATAAGTTTTCCTCCTCTTTTTGATTTGCGCAACATAAGTTGCACCTTTAACTGACGTCATTGTACTGCTTTTCCGTCAATATGTCAAGCATTTTGACATATAAAGTGAACGGGGGGCGGACGCTTTTTGTTAATAATGTACAAAGGCGGTCAGGACCGCGGGAAAAGCGAGGTGTTGATGTCTTCGAGCGTTTCCCTGACGAGCAGGTCTCCGCCTTCGTGACCGACCTGTCCCGAGGCAATGAACGCGCTGTAATGACCGCCTTTTTCGGCCTTTTCCGTCGGAAGATAGCATTCTGCTCCCGCAGCGAGCTGAATGAGAAACGTCTGCTCCGCATTCGACCGCGCTCTGATCTGATTGCCGTAATCAAGAAACAGTTCGAAAGGATTCGTCGCGATCGCGACGCTCCCCAGACGGAGCAAGTGAACTTCCGTGTTCAATACGTCGCAGTATTCCTGCATCTTAAAGCGGGTGAGAATGCCGAGATCGACCTGAAGGCGCGCGGCGTCGTTGTAATCCACGTCCCCTTCCTTCCTTTCAATATAGGTGCGGATCCGTTCCTCGGCCTTTCTTACGTCTTCCCGCGTCGCCCTCCGGATGGGCAGTTTGACGGTCTTCACATGATGGATGAACGGGACGTCTTCCTGCAGATTGTCGAGACCTTCCTCATAAGTATCGATGATCTCCCGCGCGACACGCTTCCCGGCTTTTTTCATGCCGGAGAGATCGAACATGGACGGATCGGCTTTCCGTCGGACCGGGTTCACCCGTTCGATGTTCGGATCGAAAACGTCGCTTTCAGGCTCGACCCAGCGCACGATGTCGACCGGGCACTGGTCGCCGGCGGCGGAGCAGAGCGGAAGCAGGAAAACGTCCTGTCCGAAGTGCTCGCGGACGAGTTTCTTCGCTTCTCCCCAGTAGTCCGGCGAAACGAAGAGACGGTGCTGGACGCATTGGGCCGGACAGGCAATGTTCGCGACGACGCCCGTCAGCTTTCTTTCCTTATCGAACACGTAAAGCAGTTCGACGCCGGTGTCGCTCCCGCCTTCGACCTCGGTGAAGACCGCCGTGTTCGTTTCTCCCCACATGGCGGCGGAGCCGTCGTTGTAGCGCGCCCTCCGGCACATGCCGACGGCGGCGCGGGCGAAGGCGTTCGAGAAGGAGCCGCCTTCTTCCCGGGCATTCCATGCGGTCACGACAGCGTCGCTGATCTTTTCCGTAAGAAATGCGGAGACTTCTTCGGGAGTCGCGATCTCCGGGTTGGAAGTGACGTTTTGTTTCTCAACATACTGCTTCCCGGCCGGAAGCAGCGATATCAGGAGATTTTTGGAGCCGATGCTGTTCGGCGCGCTGCCGGCCGCCGAGGTGCCCTGTTCGGCATAGGCGGGGCCCGTGTGCGTGTGCGTCGCGGAGATGATGACCTTCATCGGATCGAGACCGGTGCCTTCCGCTTTTCTTTTGATGGCTTCCCGGATCCGCTTTCCGAGCCGGACGGAAACGTTGACGAGTTCGCAGGCCGCGAAAACGACGTGATCGCCGTCCGCCTCGATCGCCAGGGCAGTGCAGGTGAGCGGCTTTTCCACGTATTCGGAGATCCGTTCCGCAAACTGTCCGGCCAGCGAGACCTTTTTTTCGGGTGTGATGCTTTCTTCGGCCCAGCCGATTTTCATGAAACTCATGGGGTTCCTCCTTGAAGCGTCAGAGTTTTTGCGGCGGAGTTTTCGTCAGGCAGGGAAAACGAGCCGCCACCAGCAAGTATACCGCGCTTTTCACGGACGGTCAATTTATTTCGAAAAGTCAACAAATTGTACGAAAAGGAATGTGAGAAACTTGTGAAACTTACACAAAAAAGTTACGGCGAAATCATTGACAAACAAAGGCTGGAATGCTAAAATTGTCATAACTAATGGATGCAGGGGTAGCGTTGTATCTGTATTAGTCTGGAGGGAGTATGAAAAAGAAACGAAAACTGAACACCGTCAGAACGATTCAAAGTTATCTGATGATTCTCGGCAGTGTCACGGGACTGGTGGTCTTCGTCGTTATTCCTCTGGTATGGATCGTCCGGTTCTGCCTTTTCTCATATAAAGGGTGGGGCTCGATCAAACTGGTCGGTTTTGAAAACTTCATCAGGGTTTTCGAACGGTCGCCGAAATACTGGAAAGCGGTGCTGAACACCTTCATATTCGCATTCGGGAAACTGATCGTAGAGATCCCGCTTGCGCTGGTCCTGGCATTCATCCTGGCCAGCCGGCTGAAAGGACGGAGTTTCTTCAGAGCCGTCTACTTCATGCCGTCCATGGTCTCCGTGGCCATCATCGGCGTCATTTTCCGTTATTTCTTCACCCATCAGGGCGGCGTCATCAATGAGTTCATCAAACTCTTCGGCGGCGAGCCGGTGATGTGGTTCTCGAACGGCACGACGGCCA
Organism: Lachnospiraceae bacterium; assembly: GCA_016281555.1. Classification (GTDB taxonomy): domain Bacteria; phylum Bacillota; class Clostridia; order Lachnospirales; family Lachnospiraceae; genus UBA1267. The sequence continues at coordinate 22,068 of JAEEIV010000047.1, forward strand.
TGATCGTTATCATGATCGCGTCGATCTGGCAGAACTTCGGCATTAACATGCTGTTCTTCATGACAGGTCTGCAAAGCATCTCACCTGACTTGTACGAAGCGGCCTCCATCGACGGCGCTTCGAATACGAGACAGTTCTTCACGATCACGATACCGCTTCTCGGACCCGTGCTGCAGATGGTGTTGATGAACGCCATCCTGGGCTCTCTTAAGGTGACAGACCTCGTCCTGACGCTGACGAACGGCCGGCCTGCCGGAGAGACCGAGGTGATGATGACGTACATTTATAAGACGTTCTTCGGAGCGGAAGGCATGGCGGCGCAGGACTACGGTTACGGCTCCGCACTGACGGTCGTGACGGCGCTCATTCTCGGCGTGGTGACGATCATCTATCTCCGCACGACGAAGAAGTCCGGCGAAGTCTATTCATAAGGAGGTGCAGTCATGAGAATGAGAATGAGTATTCCTGCAAAAATCGTGCTGTACACGTTCCTTGTGATCGTCGTGATCATCACGTTCATCCCGCTGTTCTACACGTTGACGGCATCCTTTAAGACAAACATGGAAATCGCGGGCGGCGGCGTGAATCCGTTCCCGGCGACCTTTGCGAAACTGTTCACGGGCGACGCCACGATCGCGGACCTGTTTGACAACTACATTCAGGTGTTCAGCGGAAACGGCGGCTGGGTCGGCACGAAGGGCAACTTCTTCGGCTACACCCTGAACTCGACGTTCGTTTCCCTGCTGACCGTGTTCTTCGTGGTCCTGTTCACTTCGATGTCCGCCTACGTTTTCCAGCGCGGTCATTTCCCGGGGCAGAAGTTCCTGTACTGGCTGTTCCTTGCGACGATGTTCATCGGCGCGGGTTCCATCACGATCTTCCCCGTGCTTCGGATCACCACGAAGGTCGGCATCAATAACCTGTTCGGTCTGGCGATCGTGCAGTTCGGTACGGCGGGCGCCTCGAACCTGTTCCTGACGATGGGTTACATTAAGACGATCAGCACCGAACTGGACCAGGCGGCCAGAATCGACGGCTGCTCCTTCTTCAGTACGTGGTGGCGGATCATTCTGCCGCTGTCGAAGCCGATCCTCGGTACGATTGCTCTGATCACGTTCCGCGGTTCCTGGAACAACTACCTGCTTCCGAGCCTGATGCTCGCGAAGAGCCAGACCGCGACGACGCTCGTCGTGGCCGTCGTCAAACTGCAGTCGATGGGCGGCGCCGGCGCGAGCCAGTACAACCTCATGATGGCAGGCACGATGCTGGCGGTCATGCCGATGTTGATCCTGTTCATCGCGATGAACAGAACGTTCGTGGAAGGCATTACGGCAGGCGCGGTCAAGGGTTGAGTTAAGAAGCATCCGACAAAACGGAGTAAATATGCGGGAAACAGGGGTTTTTGTATGGAATGCAGAAGTGTTCTGACAGAAACCCCGTTTCTTATGGACCGGGCCCGGCCCGGCATGGAGGTTGTCATTGGCTGAAATCAGACTGGAAGCGTTAAAAAAAGATTTCGACGAGGTGCATGCGCTCCGGAGCCTCGATCTCGTCATCCGGGATCACGAGTTCATGGTTCTGCTCGGGCCGTCCGGCTGCGGGAAGACCACGCTGCTCAGGCTCATTGCCGGGATCGAAAAACCGACGGACGGCCGCGTTTGTTTCGACGGCGAGGACATGAACGGCATCGAGCCGATGCACCGGAACGTCGCGATGGTGTTCCAGAATTTCGGACTCTATCCGCACCTAAACGTGTTCAAGAACATTGCGTTTCCTCTGCAAAGTCTGAAATGGAAGCCGGATGCGATCGAAGCGAAGGTCAAGGAAACTGCGGAGCGTCTCGACATCACTCACATCCTGAACCGGAAACCGCGGCAGCTTTCCGGCGGACAGAAACAGAGAACGGCGCTCGCGAGGGCAATGGTCCGCGATCCCGCCGTCTTCCTGTTCGACGAGCCGCTTTCGAATCTTGATCCGAAAATGCGCGTCGAGATCCGCGATCTCATTGCGGAACTGCACCGTTCGCTGAAAACGACGTTCGTGTACGTGACGCACGATCAGGGCGAGGCCATGCAGCTGGCCGACCGGATCGTCGTGATGGAAGAGGGGATGATCCGTCAGATCGGAACTCCGGCCGAGATCTATAACGAGCCGAATTCCGTTTACGTCGCCGGTTTCGTCGGGAATCCGCAGATGAACTTTTATGCAGCGCGGATGTCGGACCGTGACGGCGAATGCGTCGTGAAATTCATGGGAACGGAATTCACCGTTCCGAAGTCGCTCATTCCGGAAGAACAATACCGGAATGAGAGCGGAAAGAAGATCATTGCCGCCGTCCGGCCGGAGGATTTCCGGCTGATCCCGGACACCGAAGAAGCTGCGAAGTATCATTTTGAAGCCGCAGTCCGGAAAATCGTGACGATGGGCGCCGGACTGTATACGGAACTGGAAGCCGGCGGCGTCGTGTTTACGGCGGTGTTCCAGAATCATACGGAGATCGCGGAAGGAAGCACAGTTACGGTGCACCTCGATCCGTCGAGGATCCACCTGTTCGATTCGGAATCCAAACTGTCCGTGCGAACGCTCGCCCGTCCGGAGGTGACCAGCGATGGGACTCTTTAATTTCAGATCGAAAGACAAACCGGACATCCCGAAGGATGCGCCGAAAAAGAAGGGCATCATGCTGGTGCTCTCCACGCTCTGGCGTGAATTTTTCAACATTCTGAAGCTGAATCTGGTCTTCATCCTTGCGGCGTTGCCGGTCGTGACGTTGCCTGCGGCGCTCAAGGCCATGAGCCGGATCTCGATCAAAATGGTCCAGGATGAAAACTTCTTCCTGTGGCGCGATTTCTGGAAGGCGTTCAAGGACGACTTCTGGAAATCCTTCTTCGGCGGGCTGATCTTTCTGTTCATCTTTGCGGCCTTTACGTTCAGCATCATTTTCTACTCGTATTACGGAAGGGAAATGCATTGGCTCCTGCTCGGACTTGCGGCGTTCGCGATCGCATTGCTCATCTGGGCGTACGTGGCTTCCCTGTATTTTTTCCTGATGAATGCCTACGTGAATTTACGGTTCCTTGATTTGCTGAAGAACTCGATATTCCTCGTATTCCAGGGCTGGAAGCGGTCGGGACTGGCTTTCCTTTCGACGCTGCTTTTCCTCGCCGCTCCGATCCTGCTGCTGCCGTACAGTGCGGTCTTCGTACTGTTCGTCAGTTTTCCGCTGACGAATCTTCTGGTCGCGTTTGCCCTGTATCCGGTGCTGGAGCAGAAGACGATCCTGCTGGAACAGGAAGCAGAGGAGACCGAGACGATCGATCAGAATTCCGGAGATCAGTACCTGCATTCCGCCACGTTTACCGGCTGGGAAGATGAGGAGAAGACAACGGAAACAGAAGAAAAGGCTCCGGAAACGGAAGAAAAAGGAGAATAATCATATGTTGAATGAGAAAATGGAGGCGTATGCCTCGGAGTGTCTGGAAGACCTGAAAAAGCTGATCCGTGAGCTCGCCGTCATACCGGCACCCTCGCATCACGAAGACCTCAGGGTCGAGTATCTGACCCGGTTTTTGAAAGCACAGGGCGCGGAAAACGTGCATGTGGACGAAGCGAAAAACGTGATCTGGTCCATCAATGACACCGGCGACAATGACCTCGCCGTCATGATGGCTCATACCGACGTGGTCTTTCCGGACATGACGCCCCTTCCGCTTTTCACGGAAGAAGAGGTGTACCGCTGCCCGGGCATCACGGACGATGTTTCACCGCTCTGCGTTCTGCTCACGAGCGCGCTGTATTTCCTGAAGAACGGACTGCAGCCGAAGCAGGGACTGCTCATCGTCGCGAATTCCTGCGAGGAAGGGCTCGGAAATCTGAAGGGATCGCGCTGCATCGTCGACACCTACGGCGACAGGATCAAGGAACTCATTACCGTGGAATCCACGCCGAACCGCTTAACGAGCCGTGCCGTCGGTTCCCACCGCTACAAGATCACGGTCGAGACCGAAGGCGGCCATTCCTATTCGAAATTCGGCAACCGGAACGCGATCCGTTATCTGGCGTCGATGATCGAGACCTTCTATGCGATCAAGGTGCCGGACAAGCCGGATACGAAGACCACGTACAACGTCGGTCAGATCTCGGGCGGCACGTCGGTGAACACGATCGCCCAGAAAGCGGAGATGCTGTTTGAATACCGGTCGGACGCCATTGAATGCCTTTCGAAGATGAAGGCGTCCTTCGATGCGGTCATTGAGGCGTATCGCACGATGGGGATCAAGGTCGGCGTGGAACTGCTCGGCGAGCGTCCCTGCGGGAACATTGCGCCGGAAAAGGAGCGTCCGCTCGAAGAGAAACTGGAACAGGCGATTCGGGAAACGCTCGGCGTCGAGCCGATCTACCGTTCCGGTTCCACCGACGCGAATTATCCGCTGTCGAAGGGGATCCCGGCGATCTGCATGGGCTCGGTCGGCGCGAACGGCTGCCATACGAGAGAAGAGTTTCTCGTTTTGAAGGATCTGCTTCCCGCGATGCGGATCGTTCTCGACGTGATGGCGACGTATTATTGATGATTTACGGGCTGAGGCGCACGCTTCGGCCCTTGTTTTTCATGATCCAAGAAGAAAAAGATTCCAAGGGAGGAAAAAGACATGGGAAAACTGAAGATCGGTTGGTCTGAAGTGAACATTACCCCCGAGAAAAAGATCTCTCTCGCCGGGCAGTTTGCGGAGCGGATTTCGGAATACGTCGAAAAACCGCTGATGGTCACCGCGATGGCGGTGGAGTGCGACGGGGATCAGATGGTCATCGTCGGCTGCGATTTGCCGAGCATCAGCTACCGTCTGACGATGGGAGTCAGGGCACTGCTTCAGGACCGTCCGGACGGACTCGATCCGGACAAGGTCATGATCAGTGCGATCCACACGCATACCGGCTACGCGCCGGGCGGCGGGCGCCGTTTCGAAGAGGGAAGCAGCCCGATCAAGGGATGGAAGCAGATGCTGATCGCCTCCCTGAAACCCGGACAGAAATACGTCGAAAAGGCGAAGATCACGGACAACCCCGAGATCGCTTCTCCGGAAGAGAAGTTCAAGATCGCTTCCGAAGGCATAGCGAAAGCCGCCCGCGAAGCGTGGCTGAACCGTGCTCCGGGTTCGTTCGCGAACGCATTCGAGCGCGCCGTCGTCGGGATGTGCCGCCGCGTCGATTACAACGACGGTACGGCGCAGATGTGGGGCAATGCGAACACGGCCTGCTTTACCGAAGTGGAAGGCGGCAATGACTCCGGCGTCGAATTGATGTACGTCTTCGACGAAGCCGGAAAACTGACCGGCATCGTCGCGAACATTGCCTGCCCCGCGCAGTGCGTGCAGCACAGACTGTTCGTTTCTCCGGACTACTGGGGAGAAGTGAAGAAACTCGTCAGAGAGCGGTTCGGCGAGGACATCTTCCTGCTGCCGCTTTGCTCGGCCGCCGGCGACCAGTGTCCGGTCGACCTCGTTCGCTGGGTCAACCCCGATACGGACGTGAACGATCCGAACCTCATCCGCGTGAATCCGCCGGTCCGGAAGGCCGATCCGTCGATGTTCGACATAGAAGGCATGAAGAAGGCCGGAAAACGGGTCGCACACGCGATTTTCGAAGCGTGGGAAGACGGAGACGGGTTCAAGGAAGGACGTCAGGAAGACGTCAAATTTGAGCATCACGTGCATAACATGCAGCTCCCGCTCCGGCGCTGCACGCTGAGCGAGTACAACGAATCCGTGGAAAAGGTGCAGGAATTCATCCGGAACAAGGAAGGCGACATCGACTACAATGACGTTGCGCACCTGCAGCGGTATCTCGGCATCATCCAGCGCTATGCCCTTCAGGAGAAGATGGAAACGCTTGATACCGAAGTCCACATCGTCCGGATGGGATCGATCGCGATCGCGACGAACCCCTTCGAACTCTTCCTGGATTACGGCAACCAGATCCGCGCGAGGGCGTTCCCGGAGCAGACTTTCCTGATCCAGCTTTGCTGCGGCGCGGAGGGATATCTTCCGACGAAGAAGGCGGAGGAACACGGTCATTATTCCGCGTTCATTGCCTCCGGTCAGATCGGCCACGAGGGCGGCGATCTTCTGGTCCGCGAGACCTTGAAGGACATCAACGCCATGTTCGAGGGCGACTATAAAGTATACGAGTACAAAGAATGAAATTCATTTCCTGGAACGTGAACGGCCTTCGCGCCATGATGAGCAAAAACTTCATGGACGTGTTCCGTGCGCTTGACGCGGACTTCTTTTCCCTGCAGGAGACCAAACTTCAGGCGGGGCAGATCGAACTGGACCTTCCGGGCTATCATCAGTACTGGAATTATGCGGAGAAAAAGGGATACAGCGGAACGGCGGTCTTCACGAAGCATGAACCGCTTTCCGTGACCTACGGGCTCGGCATCGAGGAACACGATCACGAAGGCCGCGTCATTACGCTGGAATACGAGACGTTCTATTACGTGACGGTCTACGTGCCGAATTCGCAGGACGGTCTCAAACGTCTCGATTACCGGATGCAGTGGGAGGACGCCTTCCGCGGATACGTGAAGCAGCTCGCGGCGAAAAAGTCCGTCATCTTCACGGGGGATTTAAACGTCGCGCATGAAGAGATCGACCTGAAGAATCCGAAGACGAACCGGATGAACGCGGGCTTTACGGACGAAGAACGCGCCAAGATGACGGAACTTCTGGCAGCGGGCTTCACGGACACGTTCCGCTACTTTTATCCGGACGAAAAGGACGCCTATTCCTGGTGGTCCTACCGGTTTCACGCCCGGGAGAACAATTCGGGCTGGCGGATCGACTACTTCATCGTGTCGGAAGACCTGAACGAAAAACTGGAGGGCGCTTCGATCCACAACGAGATCTTCGGATCGGATCATTGCCCGGTGGAACTGGACGTCCGGCTGTGACGTAAGCCGGAGCAGCGAAAAGAAAAGGAGAAAGATCATGGAACTGGATGCAAGCGATCTGAAACGGGGACTGAAATTCATCGTCGGTACGTGGACGGTGGACTATCTCGTGAATGCGTGGTCGAACGACCTGAAGCACATTCCGGCGTCGGAATTCAAAAGCGAGGACGGCAATGACTTTTCCGCCGTCACCTACACGTTCTTCGAGGACCACACGCTCCTCATGAAGAATGCGGCAAACGGTCAGGAAGAGCAGGGCACGTGGGAACAGACGGGCTGGGGCACGTTTCATTATACCCTGAACGGCTTCCTGAACCTCCCGAACAGCGATTTCTTAAAAGCCGCGGAGACCCTGGAAATGCGGGACGGAGAATACCTCGTGTTCGCGCTCGGCTTCTTTGCGGTCGCATTGAAAAAGACGGAAGAGGGCACGGTAACGGAAGAGCCCGGGATCGGTGACACAGAAATGAGCGAAGCGGACCTTACCATGACGGAGATCGCCGGAAAATACGAGGTCGCGAAGGCCATGGCCATGATCGGCGACGAATTCTCGCTGTTTTCGAAAGAGGAAGTGATCCGGGATCTGGACCGGCGCATTGCTTCCGGTGAGATCGACGAAGACGAGAAACGCGAAATGATGCAGTTGTTCGACGTCATCGTGGAATTCACTCCCGATCACCGTGTCCTGCAATGGATGAAGATCCCGGAAGGCGTTTCGGAAGAAGAGATCCGGGCGGCGGTGGAGGCCGGCGAGATCGGCCCGGTCGAAAACGGATACTTCACGAGAGAAGAGAAGGCATGGAAGGCGTTGGACGGCAAGTATTATTACGATACCGGAGAACACCGTGAGATGTTCGGCGAAGAGCAGTCTTCCTGGGACGAACTGAAGGCGGACGAAGAGGGACTCCTCGAGTTTGGCTCCGGCATGATGAAACTGAGAAAAATGTGAGGCAGATCATGAAGCGCAGCGGTCTTTTCTTCGCATCATTGATGCTTCTGCCAATGCTTCTGTTCTCCGCCTGCAATGATGAGAACACGGCAAGTTTTCCGGGGACACTTCCGGGGGTCCTCCCGGGGACGGGTGTGAAGATCACGCCTGCGGAGTCCGCTTCCGTCACTTTCGAACACTATGAAGACGGCAGCGGCTATTTCAGTCTGGACAAGCCCAAAGGGTGGAAAGTGCAGGTCGGTCTGAAAGGAACGGGTGACATCGATCTTATCAGCTACGCCATTTCTGTGTCGGATCCGAATTGCCCGGAGCGGGAAATGTATTTTAACCTGAACTGTGTCGGCGGCGTGAAATCACAGGAAGCGCACGACTGGTACGCTTCGAATTACGGGGCAAATTCGGAATTTGCGGTATTGCCGGTCTTTCCGAGCGTTGATACGGAAGGTTTCTTCCGCGCATCGGAGCCGTTTTACGGCTATTCCGGCTTTACCGTGGCGGAGAATCTCGGAGCGAGCGTGTTCGGCGGAGAGGTCCTCGTCGGCAAGTGCGTCTCGAAGACCTCCGGAAAGAAGATGGAGGGCATCTTTTCTGCGACCGTGGACGGCAGCTTTATCTATTACGTGCTGCAGAATCCGTTCTCGCTCTTCGGACCGCAGATCGATGCCGCTCCGGTCTCGGTCTACACGATCTTGATGGAGACGGCGCCGGAAGAGGAGATCATTGACTGGCAGCCCGTTCTCGACCGGATCGTCAGTTCCATTTCCTTCACCGATACGTTCATCAAGGCGCGGAATGAGCTCTGGCGTTCGGTGATGGGCACGACCGGAGAGACTTCGAACAATACGTCTGAACTCAGCAGCGGGATCATGGATTCCTGGGAAAAGAGGAACGCGACGTACGACGTGATCTCTCAGAAGCAGAGCGATGCGACGCTCGGGTACGAGCGCGTGCTCGATACCGAGACCGGGAACTACTATCGTACGGAAATCGGTTTCGGAGATTGGTACCAGGGAGAACGGTATCAGGTGCAGACGGACAACAAGGCGTATCTGAGTCCGATCAAAGGATATATCGAGTGGAAGTGATCCGGAGACGGATCAGAGCGCCATTCGGAAGTCTTCAGCGGAAGTAAAACGGTCATCAGGATTGATGGCCGTTGCTTTTTTTACGAGCCGGCGTGCTTTCTGCTCCGACGGAAGTTCTTCGCTCGGGTGATGCCCGGTCAGCAGGGTATTCAGGAGGATCCCCACGGCGAAGACGTCGGTCCGGGGACCGGAGGCGCCTATGTACTGTTCCGGTGCGGCATATCCCGTGGTTCCAAGCCGGATGGTGTCGTCTGAAGAAGCGTAATAGCGTCCGGCGTCATAATCGAGGAGGCGGATCCCTCCGCCGTCGGTCAGCATCACGTTGGAGGGCTTGACGTCCCGGTGAACGAAACCGATCCCGTGAATGGCCGAAAGCGCATCCAAAACGCCCCGGATCACCGGCAAGGCATCCCTGTAGGTGAAAAGCCCGCCTTCAAGGATTTCCTGAACCGTCATTCCGGTCAGGGCTTCCTCAAGGACTACCGTGCCGTCGGAGAATGTGAGCACGTCGTAGATTCGTACCAGATTGGGGTGCGATAACCCTTTCAGTGCTTCATATAAGGGGAGCGGTCTCGCGACTGAGCGGAAGATAAGATCGCGGGAGAGCGTCTTATGGCGAAGCCGGAGTACTTCATTGCCGTTTTTGAACGACATGGCTTTCACAAACTGATAGGTCTTCAACAGATCGTTTTTGAACTCTTCTCTGGTCATCTGGACTCCGGAGCAAAGAGAAATGATACCGAGAACCGGTCGGCTGTTCCTTCCGATTCAAGGAGCAGGATGGTCATCACGGCCGAAGTGCCGTATTCTTCCGTGACATATTGTTTTACAAGATATTTCTGCAAAGGACCGGTGTTTGCAGGATGGTCGATTCGGTCCTGCAGCGTTTCGGGAAGACCCTGCCGGTCAAAACTGCTCCAGCCTTCCGGGGCCGAATTGACGTCGTCTGACAATCCTTCGGGGAAACAGCCGTAGACGGAAGCGGAAATCACTTCAGAAAGAACGGCGATTTCCGGCTTTGTTTTTTCGGAGCCGGCCGGTAAGGAAACGAGGATCCCGCCGCCGGACGGAAAGAAGGAATAATCAAGTTCGTTCAGATCCTTGACCGGGAAGCCAAGCTCCTTAGCTGCGGTTTCCGTCCTTGCATGGAATTCGGCAGAAGCAGGAAAGGAAAAAACGGCTTTCTCAGGGCTCCGGTTCAGAAAGAAGAGTCCGGCTGTCACAATGATCGCGATCCCGGCGAGAGAAAACAGCAAAATGAAAAGAACTCGCCGGATCGGCGATGTTTTCGGAATCGGTTGGGTCGGTATCTCGGTTTTTTCAGCCAGCTCTTTCATGCAGTAGATGCAGAAAGAAGCTTCATCGAGGATCTCTTTTTGACAGAACGGGCAGTGCTTCATGATCGTCAAAGCGAGGGGATCCGCTCCCGATAAAGCAGTTCGTTGATTTCGGAAAGCATCATTTCATGCAGGATCCCGTACATCACAATGCCGTCCGCTTCGTGTTTCGGATAAAGAAGCGGATACCCTGCCGCCTTCAAAAGATTCTGCGTTTCATCCAGCGTGAGCTTCATCGGAATCGTGATCGACAGGAGTTTGTTCCGCTCCGGACGTTTCTTCCCGCTGAAGATTTGATACCCGTACACCTCGCTGATCCCGGCTTCGTGGAAGAGACGAATCTTTTTTAAGCGTTTTTCGGCAACCAGCTTGTTTAAGAGAATGTGAAGCGGTGTCTCGATGAAGCAGTCCTGATGCGCTTCGCGGTATTCCTCATATGCTCCGGAATCCTGCAGCTCCTTCAAAAGTTCAGAGGTCGGAATGTCTTGTTTCGTCATGTCCATGGATCGTCAGTCCTTTGTTATTTCCGGTCATAGACCGTGAATTCTTCCCATAATTGTTCCAGCCGATCAAGATTCGAAGCGGTTTCTTTTTCTTTCGCTGCGCCGAGCGCGGAGATCAACGCGTTCAGCAATGCCATCGGTGCCACGAGCGAATCCACGAACGAGGAAACGTCGTTCTTTGCAAACAGCACCTTGTCTGCGAGCGGCACGACGGGCGACAGTTCCGAGTCGGTCATTGCGATCGTCGCGGCACCGTTGTTTCTCGCGAAAGTCATTGCATCCACCGTGCGCCGGGAATACCGCGGGAAAGTGATCCCGAAGACCACGTCTCCGGCTCCGACGCGGATCATCTGCTCAAAAACGTCACTTCCGGTGGCGTACTGAACGAGGTGGACGTTATCCAGAATGAGAGAAGCGTAGAAATAGAAATAGTCGGCGAGCGCAGTGGAAGAGCGGTTGCCGACGACGTAGACCTTTCCCGCGCCGAGGAAAAGGGAGACGATCTCGGAAAAATCCCGTTCGTCGGTGGCTTCCAGGGTCTCCTTCAAGCTCCGGATCTCGGCGGTCAGGGTATAGCGCACCATGTTTTCCGACTTCCTGGAGGAGAGCAATGCGAGGCGCTCCGTGGAGGTCATCCGGTTCTTCAGCGCATTCCGGAAGGCGGCCTGGAATTCCGGGTAGCCGTCGTATCCGAGTTCTCTTGCAAACCGGACGACCGTCGGTTCCGAGACACCGGTTTCGGAAGCCAGGACGGCGGCGGTCATGCCCGCCGCCTTTCCTGCCTGTTCCGTGAGAAATTCTGCGATCCGCTTATGCCCCTTGGACCCTTTTTCCCGGAGTTCCTGAATGCTTTCCAGCAAAGCGGATTTGTCTTTCAGACTGCGGTCTTTCATAGGTCAGAACGTATTGCTGCCGCCGTGTCCGCTGCCGATCTCATGGTCGGTCCCGGACGTTTTCGGCTGCTTCGTGACGTTTCTCGAGACGTCCGTCCCGGTCAGTCGCTCGTTCTTCTCGAGCACGTTGATCCGGTTGTCCTTCAAGTAATGACGCTTCTTCGTCTTCTTCAGCGCCTTGTGCGATCCGGCCGCAATGCCGGTCACGCCGCCGCCGATGCCGAGGGCCGCGAGGATCCGCCACCAGAGCGCCTTGAAGATGTTCGGGTTCAGTTCGCCTTCGACGTCATTGATGAAGGTCTTCGCGGCGTTGAAATACTCGTCCTTCCCGAGCAGGGAACGGATCTTGGCATCGTCCGCAAGCTCCTTGTTTACGAACTTCCCGGTGAGCCGGTTGTCGTGCGAGTCACCGTCTTCCTCGATCGCGTAGGTGCGGTCCTTCATGTTCACGTAGAGAATGATCGCGTCATGATTGTCGCCGTAGCCGCCGCCTGCACTGATCTTGGATTTCAGGATGCTGCTGGCCTCGAGTTCAATGTTCGCGATCTCGGCGCCGGAAAAGACGACGTAGATCCCCGCGTTCACTTTCTCGGAGGTCTTTTTGGCGAGCAGTTCCAGTTCCGCGTTCTCATCCGCCGTCAGGTATGATCCGCCTTCCACGTGGGGGATCGACGCACCGATCGTCGTGGTGTCCGACGCGCCGCCTTCTGCGGACACGGGAAGGGCCGCGGCAAACAAAAGTAACAGTACTGCAGAAATCAATACAGGAATGCGTTTCATCTGAGGACCCTCCATAAAATGATGAGAATGGCCAGCACCACGGCGAAGACGATGCCGAAGACGAGTGCGAGCTTGCCCTTGCTGATCGGCAGTTTGCCGTGGATCTTTCCGGTCTGACCGTTCATGTACAGCGGGAATTTCTTCTGTCCGTACTGGAAGTTCAGCAGCCAGACGGGCAGCATCGCGTATTCCACCTTGCTTCCGGTGAACTGCACCTCGCTCGAATTCACTTCCACGCTGTCGTATCCCTTGATCTGCTCCTTGGAGTCTTCGATGAGGTCGTCCTTTAACGACTCCTTGACGGAATCTTCGAGTTCTGCAGCGGAGACCTGATATTTCTCCGCGAGATAGCCGGAGAGATAGGGCAATGAGAATTCGGTGAGCGCATTGTAATCGTAGGGCTCCAGGACTTCCATGACGGTCCGCGGGATCGTGAGGTCCGCGTTCGCGGGCACGCGCTCGTAGGCACCCTCGGTGGTCAGGTTGATGTCGTAGGTTTCGGTCGTCACGACTTCCGCATCGCCCTGCTTTTCCTTGCGCTCTTTCTTTCCGGTCAGGTTCAGCGCCGCCTTCATCGTGTAGGAGAAGAGCCAGGTCGGCACGTACAGTCCCTGCGACTTGTCCAGCGTGGCGTCGGTCTTAAAGGAAGAGGGCGTCAGTTTGCCTTTCTTCGCCCATTTCCTGAAATTCTCCTTCGCCTGTTTCTTCGTCAGTTTGAAGGGCAGGACGTACTGAGGACTGGCCGCACCGCTCATCCGGCTTTCCACGAGCACGGGATTCTGGCAGAACGGGCATTTCAGAGCTGCGGTGTGCAGATCCTTCGGCTGCATCAGGATGGCGTCGCAGGCCGGGCAGCGCATTTCGGGCGTGCCCGATCCGGAATTGTCCTTGTATTCTTCGCCGGTTATGGTGTTCTGGTTCTGAGATTCAAAAAACAGGACGGTTTGAACGGATTGCTTCGAGGCGCAATGCGGACAGACCATCGTGTCCTGGCCGCCGTCGTATTCCAGTGCGCTGCCGCAGGACGGACATTTATAGATTCTGATCACTGAACACTACCTCCTTATTCGGCGCGCTTCCCTGCGCACGGGAGCGCATATTTATACAAAGATAATTATAAACGAAAAAAAGCCGCATTTCAATCTGTTTTCGATCGAAATGCGGCTTTTCCGAAGGATAAGCCGGACTGTAAGCCGGGTTATGTCGAGAATGATCATCTATCTGGACCTGCCGTTGCCGACAGGCTCTAGCGACCTACCTGTGAGCTGACGGGCCGCCTTTCTCCCACGTTCGGTCTTGCTTCGGATAGGGTTTACATATGCCCGGTCCGTTACCGTCCCGGCGGTAGTCTCTTACACTGCCTTTCCACCCTTACCGGACCTTGCGGTCCGGCGGTTCTTTTCTGTTGCACTTTCCCGGGAGTCGCCTCCGCCGGCCGTTAGCCGGTATCCTGCCCTGTGAAGCCCGGACTTTCCTCACCTGCTCATTCCGGGTCGCCCCGTTTCGCAGCCGCGATCATTCGCCCGACTTATCCGAAACGTGATTATAGCAAAAACGACGGAAAAGTCAATCAAAATCGGCAATGCAGCGGCGAAACGCGCTTACGCAGGGCGCAGAGCGGGTTTTCATAGAGTTTTCCGGTCGTGAAGAAATCGTAGGAGCGGCAGCCTCCGGCGCAGGTGTCGCCGTACACGCAGTCCTTGCAGGTGCCGGTCAGAAGATCCGGCGTGAAGTCGCGGTTGTAGGAAAACGCGTTCGGATCCGTCCATATGTCGAGGAGCGGTCTCTCCCGCAGGTTCCCTTCATTGAACCGCGGATCGTACATGGATTCGCAGCCCCGGACGTTCCCGACCGAGTCAATGCCGACCGTCGTAAGTCCCGCACTGCAGCCGCCGTAGGTCAGCCCGTCGATCCCGCGGACGAAGGGCTCCTCCAGAGTATAATAGCCGATATTGTCAGCGGCACCGACGTAAAAATTCGTCGTGCCGTTGATTTTCTTAATGAATTCCATCACTTCCTTCGCGTCGAAGCGGACGTCCACCTCGTTCTTCGAGGCATTGCCCATCGGAGAACAGGCCTGGATCTGCCAGGCGAAGATCGGATACTGTTTCAGCGTTTCAAAGAATTCCGGAAGGAGAGGGGCATTGTCGGCACGGAGCGCGGTGATGACGGATACCGGGATCCCGGCCGAAGATAACGCGGTCAGCGTCTCCAGCGCCCGGGCATAACTTCCTTTCTGGCGGAAGCGGTCGTGCACCCGCTCCGGTCCGTCGATCGATACCGCGACCGATTCGATCCGTACGCGCTTCAGTTCGGCAATGATCTCCGGAGTCATCCGGAAGCCGTTCGTGATGATGCAGACCTTGACGTTCCGGCTTGTCAGCGCCTGAACGATTTCCGGCCAGTCCTTCCGCATGAAGACCTCGCCGCCGATCATGGAAACGCGGCGGCAGCCGAGGGCGGAGAGCTGAGAAGCGACGTCGAGACACTCCGCCGTGGTGAGCTCGTTTTCACGCGCTTTTCCGCCGGAAGAGCCGCAATAGGCGCAGCGGAAGCAGCACGCCAGAGTGATCTCCCAGACCGCAGTCCGGATGTGATAGGGAAACGTGGAATAATCGATCGAAGAAGCCATGGTCTTTCCTGTCGTTCTTTTTGTGACCGCCGTCAGACGATGACCGGACCGCCGTTTTTCTTCGGCGTTCCGCAATTCGGGCAGAACGGTCCGTCGAACCGGGTCCCGCAGCTTTCACAGAGGAACGTGCCGGAACCGTAGACTTTGATTTCTTTGGCATCGGAGGGTTCGGCCTCCGGCATCGGCGCCCGGGATCCTCCTTCGGCCGGTCTTTGGTCAAAATATTCCGGACCCGCATACACCGGCGCTTCCGGCACCGGCTTCGGGTTGAAATAAGCCGGACCGCCGTACACCATGCAGGTCGGGGGAACGTACTGTTTTCGGAAGTCCTCCGGAAGGTTTTCCGGAGCCGGCGATTCTTCCGGGACCGTGGTTTCTTCCGGAACAGGCGCATCTTCCGGTTCGGCGGGATCCGGTTCAGGTTCCCGTTCAAAGAATTCCGGTCCTGCGTAGACGTCGTTCACGGGTTCGTCGTCCGGTTCCTTCGGCTTCGGACCCGCATAGACGCGGCCGACGGGACGGGTCTTTTCATAGTATTCCGGCCCTGCGTACACGCCCGAAGCGGGGTTTTTCGAACCCATCTGTTCCGGTCCGGCATAAACGCATTTCGGCGGGCTGAATTTTTCTTTCAGCCGGGCAAAGATGCTCTTCGATTTCGGATACTTCTGTTTGGCTGCCATGGCGGTTCCTCCTGACCGGGTCGTTTCTACTTCAAGTATATAAAACACGGCGGATTTGTCAACTTGAATTCTCACAAATGACTTGCATTGTCAGGCGGAAATCGGTACAATGACAATGAGAAACGGCGAAGGCCGCAGAAGATGCAGAAAATCATTACGGAGGCGAATATGCATATCACGAAAGACATTCTTTACGCAGGCGTCAACGACCGCGAGATCGATCTCTTCGAAGGTCAGTACGTCGTGCCGAACGGCATGGCCTACAATTCGTACGTCGTGAAGGACTACAAGACCGCGGTCATGGACACCGTGGACAGGCGCTTCACGCACGAGTGGCTGGATCAGCTGGAAAAGGCGCTTGACGGCAAAAAGCCGGACTACCTCATCGTCCAGCACATGGAGCCCGACCATTCCGCGAACATCGTTGCATTTCTGAAAACCTATCCGGACGCGACCGTCGTGGCTTCCGAGAAGGCCTTCGCGATGATGAAGAACTTCTACGGCAATGATTTCGAGGACCGCCGCCTCATCGTGAAGGAAGGCGACACCCTGCCGCTCGGACGTCACGTCCTGCACTTCATCGGCGCGCCGATGGTGCATTGGCCGGAAGTGCTGATGACCTACGATGCCTTCGACAAAGTGCTGTTTTCAGCCGACGGCTTCGGTAAGTTCGGCGCACTGGATGCGGAAGAGGACTGGGCCTGCGAAGCGAGACGGTACTATTTCGGCATCGTCGGAAAATACGGCGCCCAGGTGCAGGCGGTGCTGAAAAAAGCCGCAAACCTCGAAATTCAGGCGATCTGCCCCCTGCACGGACCGGTGCTGACCGAGAACCTCGGCTATTACCTCGGCCTTTACAACATCTGGTCCGGCTACGGCGTGGAGTCGGAGGGCATCGTCATTGCCTATACGTCGGTGTACGGAAACACGAAAGCGGCCGTCGATCTGCTCGCGGACAAGTTAAAGAGCAAGGGCTGCCCGAAGGTCGTCATCCACGACCTTGCGCGGACGGACATGGCCGAAGCGGTGGAAGACGCGTTCCGGTACGGACGTCTCGTGCTGGCCTCGACGACCTACAACGCAGGCGTGTTCCCGTTCATGCGGGAGTTCATTGAGCATCTGAAGGAGCACAATTACCAGAACCGGACGATCGCGTTCATTGAGAACGGTTCCTGGGCGCCGATGGCGATGAAGACGATGAAAGGGCTTCTGGAAGGATGCAAGAACCTGACCTTCACGGAACACAACGTGAAGATCCATTCGGCGTTATCGGACGTCTCGAAAGCGGAACTCGAAGCCTTGGCGGACGAGCTCTGCATGGATTACCTCCAGCAGCACGGCGAGACCGCGAACAAGAACGACCTGACCGCGCTCTTCAAGATCGGCTACGGCCTCTACGTGGTTACGTCGAACGACGGAAAGAAGGACAACGGCCTCATCGTAAATACGGTGACGCAGGTCACGAACACGCCGAACCGCATTGCCGTCTGCATCAACAAGCAGAATTATTCGCATCACGTGATCAAGGAAAAGGGCGTCATGAACGTGAACTGCCTTTCGACCGACGCGCCGTTCTCCGTGTTCCAGAATTTCGGCTTCCAGAGCGGGAGAGCGGTGGACAAGTTCAAGGACACCGAGGTCCTGCGTTCGGACAACGGCCTCGTCTTCCTGCCGAAGTACATCAATGCATTCATGTCCCTCAAGGTCGAGCAGTACGTTGATCTCGACACCCACGGCATGTTCATCTGCACGGTGACCGAGGCGCGCGTTCTTTCGGACCGCCCGACGATGACCTACACCTATTATCAGGAGAACGTGAAACCGAAGCCGGCCACCGAAGGCAAGAAGGGCTTCGTCTGCAAGGTCTGCGGCTACGTCTACGAAGGGGATGAGCTTCCGGAAGATTTCGTCTGTCCGCTCTGCAAGCACGGCCCGGCGGATTTCGAACCGATCGCATAACAGCGTAAAACGAACAATAAAAATGCTGCCCCGCTAAATAATCAAGGCGGGGCAGTTTTTTTATCTTTCGGAAAAAATGATCAGGGCCGGTCGTTGATGCAGAACCAGAGTTCGGTTTCCAGGGACCCGTACCGGACCGTGACCGCCTGATCCTCCAGAAGCAGGGATTCTTTAAACTCCGGAGAGAAAATGTCCGGCGAAAACGTGCAGGAAGAGGTGATGTTGATCACGTCTCCCGAAGGCAGCGCGCCGTATACCAGAAACGCTTCGTACTTCAAAAGGATCGCGGAACGGTCGACATTCCATTCCGGAACGAAGCTCATCTGGGTTCCGATCCAGTTCTGGACGAAATCGTAGGTGCAGTCATTGTAAACGATCCCCATCGGTATGCCGATCATGTCCGAGCCGGCCGACCAGTAGATCGGTTTGTAGCTGCCCTGCTTGGCAATGACATAATCCATGACGCAGATGCCAATGTAGCTGATGGAGCTTTCCGGGGGCACGAAGGTTAAGTAGAAACTGTCCTGAAGCCCCTGGCAGTTCACCAGGATCTTATAAGTCCCGGGCCGGTGGAACGTGAAGAAGCCGTCCGCCGGTCGGACCGTATAAAGCGAGGAATCGTATTCCGGAGACGGATAGAGCTGATACTCCGAATCGTCGAGTAACGGCCCGTGCTCGTCCCGTCCGCCGCAAACGCTGATGATCCCTTTTCCGACGAACTGCCCCGCCGGAAAAGTGTCTTGAATGAGCGTCATGACCTGGGCGTCGATCGCGTAGATCCGGGTCCCGTTGGACAGCACCACGCCGGTCGAGTAAGGGTCCGGAAGCCCTGAGGATTCCGTCGATGACGGGGCGGGCGTTTCAGAGGGTTCCGTGGGCGCAACCGTCGAAGGTTCGGGACTCTCCGAAGATTCGGTCGCCGGACGGGACGTAGAAGGTTCGGGAGAGGGCGATGCGGTCGAAGTCGGTCTGGAAGCGCTTTCGGTGCCGGTACGCGGATCGGAGGACGGTTCAACAGGATCGGTCAATGTTTCCCCGGCGGATTCCGAAGAACTTTCGGACTCCGTGACATCGTCGGGGTCGGACTCCGGGACTTCTTCCGTCGAGGATGCTTCGACGCCGGATTCGAGTTCTGACAGCGCGACCGGCCGGTCGGACAATTTGAGGCGGCTGTAGCGATCCCCGTCTTTCCCGGCCGCGCAGCCGGAAGAGAAGAGGATGAGACAGACGGTCAGAATGGCCAGTGCGCGGCTTCGCTTCATCGGATCTGACCCTCCCCGGTGATCACATATTTATACGTGCAAAGCTCGTTCAGACCGAGCGGTCCTCTCGCGTGCAGTTTCTGCGTCGAGATGCCCATTTCCGCGCCGAAACCGAACTCGCCGCCGTCCGTAAAACGGGTGGAGGCGTTAACGTAGACGCAGGCCGAATCCACGTTTTTTGTGAAATACGCGGCCGCCTCCTTATCCTTCGTGAGGATCGATTCCGAGTGCCCGGTGGAGTGGGCGTTGATGTGGCGGACGGCTTCCTCCACGTCGTCGACGATGCCGACCGTCATCTTGTAATCGAGGTATTCCGTGTCAAATGCGTCCGGCGCCGCTTCCTGAAGACCGTCGAGATCTTTTTCCGTGAAGCGCCCGTCCTGACGGAGGCTCTCCTGCAGGGCTTTCAGGTCTTCAGCATCCGCATAGAACGTGACCGCCGGCTGTTCCTCGAAACCGCGGAGGCAATGCAGCGCGCGGTAAACTTCCGGGAAGAGCGCGCCCGCCGCTTCCTTCTGAAGCAGCAGGACTTCCGCCGCATTGCAGACCGAAGGCCGGCTGCATTTCGCGTTTTCAATGATCTTCACGGCTTTTTCACGGTCGGCGGTCCGGTCCGCATAAATGTGGCAGATGCCGGTCCCGGTCTCGAGGACCGGCACGATCGCGTTCTCCACGCAGGCCCGGATGAGGTTTTTTCCGCCCCGCGGAATGAGAAGATCGATCTGCCCGTGCGCTTTCATGAGTTCCGTCGAGGAGGCGCGGGAAACGTCTTCGACGAGGAAGAGCGCGTCTTCCGGCAATGAGGAGGATTTGAGCCCCGTTTTCATCGCGTTCGTGATCGCTTCCGCGCTCCGGTGCGCTTCCTTGCCGGAACGGAGCACGCAGGCGCTTCCCGCCTTAATCGCGAGGGAAGCGGCGTCGCTCGTCACGTTCGGCCGGCTTTCGTAAATGATGGCAATGACGCCCATCGGCACCTGCACTTTCTGAAGTTTCAGTCCGTTCGGGCGGACCCACTCGGACAGGACTTTTCCGACGGGATCGGGAAGAAGAGCGACGTCCCGGATGCCTTTCGCCATGCCATGGATCCGCTCTTCATTGAGTCTCAGCCGGTCCATCATGACCGGAGCAATGATCCCTTCAGCAGCGGCAAGGTCCTCCCGGTTCGCTTTCAGGATCTGATCTTCGGCCTGCTCCAGCGCATCCGCCATTTTCATGAGCGCGTCGGTCTTTTCCGCTTCGCCGGCCGCCATCATGCGGTATTTCGCCGCATTCACTTTCTGAAGGATCTCCTGAGTCGTCATAGCAAGTCCTCCTTTGCTTTTCCGATGAACCGCGTACCGGCGAACCTGCCGTCCAGCACGTCGTAGAGGGCTTCCGGCCGGTCGCTGTTCATGATCACCATGTCGAGCCCGGCGTCCATGACGAGTTTCGCGGCGTGCAGTTTCGTGATCATCCCACCGGTCCCGCGGCTCGTCCCGGCACCGCCCGCAAGGGCTTCGATCTCCGGCGTGATCTCGCGGATCTCCGGGAACAGCTTCGCGTCCGGATTCTTGTGCGGATCACGGTCGTACAGTCCGTCAATGTCGGAGAAGAGCACGAGAAGATCGGCTTTTGAAGACACGGCGACGATCCCGCCGAGCGTGTCGTTGTCGCCGAGCGTGATCTCTCTCGTCGCCACGGTATCGTTTTCATTGATGATCGGAAGCGCCCCCATGGACAGGAGCGTATTCAGCGTGTTTTCGAAATTATTCCGGCGGTCCGGGTCCTCCACGTCTTCGCTTGTCAGAAGGATCTGCGCGACCGTGTGGTGGTACTCCGTGAACATCTTGTCGTAGGTGTACATGAGTTCGCACTGGCCGACCGCGGCCGCGGCCTGCTTCCCGGGAACGTCGGTCGGACGTTCCGGAAGATTCAGTTTTCCGACGCCCATCGCAATGGCCCCCGAGGAGACCAGAATGACCTCGTGGCCCGCGTTTTTCACGTCGGAAAGGATCTTCACGAACTGTTCCATTTTCCGGATGTTCAGCCGTCCCGTTTCGTGTGTCAGCGAGGACGTGCCGACTTTGATGACGATTCTCATATGCCTTACCTCAATTCTGTCAGACCGTTATTTCAGTTCCAATGTGCGGCGGTAGGAGGCCGTAAGCGCCTCGTCAAGGAGCGCTTCGAAGCCTTTGCTTTCGAGGATCTTCACGCCCTCGATCGTGGCGCCGCCCGGCGTCGCGACCGCATTCTTCAATTCCGTCGGCGTGCCTTTTCCGGCCAGCACCATGCCTGCCGCGCCTTCCACGGTTTTGGAGGCAAGCTTCACGGCGTCTTCCTTCGAAAGGCCGAGCCCTTCGCCTGCGTCCGCCATGCCCCGGATCATCAGATACACGAAGGCGGGACCGCAGCCGGAGAGGGCGCAGACCGCGTCCAGTTTTTCTTCCCCGACTTCGACGAGCAATGCGTCGCCCGACAGAAGCTCCCGGAACAATGACACCGTTTCTTCCGGCACGTTTTCCGCAGAAAAGGCGACGGCACCGCGACCGACGTCGATCGGCGTGTTCGGCATGATACGGATCGTCGGGAAAGTCTGTCCGGCATAGGAAAGGATCGTGCCGACGGTCATGCCCGCCGCCATCGTGACGACGGTGAGCGGACGCTTCTTTTCGTCTTTTTTCCGTTCTTTGAAGACCGGAGAAAGGCCTTCCAGGAGATCTTTCATGTTCTGCGGCTTTACCGCCAGAAACAGAAGATCGGACGCCCGGACGGTCTCCTCATTGGGAGAGACGCAAGACTCATGAGCGAGGGTGCGGGAGAGGGCTTCGGCGGCTTCGCTTCTGGCGTCGGACAAAAGAAACTTGAGTTCCAGATCCGTCCGGTCCGCCGCTTTGATGACGGCGCTGCCCATGTGACCCGTTCCGATCAGTCCTATCGTGATCATGACAATCCTCCTTTGCCGTATAGCGCGGTGATCATAATAACGTATTATCTCATACCCACACATAAAATGCAATGATTTTCGAAACCCGTAATGATTAGAAAAACTGCTTTTCCTTTCGGCGTCTTCGTGCTATAATCGAAACGGACAGGACCCGGCGCTCACCGGTTCCGCCATTGAAGGAGGAGATCCCATGGATTATAAGAAATTGCAGAACGGCAGCGACATCCGCGGCGTGGCGATGGAAGGCGTGGAAGGGCAGGAAGTGAACCTGACGAAAGAAGTCTGCAGAAACATCGGACGGGGCTTTGCGGTCTGGCTTTCCAAAAAACTCGGAAAAAAGGATCTGAAGATCTCGATCGGGCGGGATTCCCGGCTCTCCGGTGAAAACCTGCTGCTCTGGGCGGCGAAGTCCATGGCGGAACAGGGCGCGACGGTCTATGACGTCGGCATGGCGTCGACCCCGGCCATGTTCATGTCCACGGTTCTGGAAGAGACGGCCTACGACGGCGCAGTCATGGTGACGGCGAGCCATCTGCCGTTCAACCGGAACGGATATAAGTTCTTCACGAAAGAGGGCGGCCTTGAAAAAGCGGACATTTCGGAGATTCTGAAAATCGCGGAAGGCACCGAAACGACCGGCGCCGGACCCGGCCGCGTCTACGAAAAACCGTTCATGGACGTCTATACGACGTTCCTCCGGAAGAAAGTCATGGCGGAACTCGGTCCGGTGAAACCCCTTGCCGGACTTCACGTCGTCGTGGACGCCGGAAACGGTGCGGGCGGCTTTTTCGCGTTCCGCGTGCTGACCGCGCTCGGCTGCAAGACCGCGGGTTCCCGCTATCTCGAACCGGACGGAAGATTCCCGAATCATATCCCGAATCCGGAAGACGAAACGGCGATGCAGAGCATCATTGAAGCCGTGAAGGAAAAGGAAGCAGACCTCGGCATCATCTTCGATACGGACGTCGACCGCGCGGGCGCG
>JAEEIV010000004.1 GCA_016281555.1 Lachnospiraceae bacterium
AGGGCCACGGCGCCTACGTGCTTTGGATGGACGGCGGACGCGCGAACGTTATGAACGGAAACTTTGAGTGCTGCGCGGCGCTGGATATGACGCGGGGATATCGCGTGACGGAAGGCATGCTGGTTCTCAGCGGCGGGACCACAGTGGTGACGGCGGGCAGCGGAAAGGCAGCCACGATCGCCGGCGTTTCCGGCAGCGGAAAAGTGCGGATGACCGGCGGAACGCATTCGGTCACCGGGTATGCGGGCGGCTCCGGATTCTCGGCTTCCGACGGCGGAACGCTGGAGATTTCCGGCGGCACCGCGACGGTCCGGCAGTCGGCCGGAAACGGCGAAACGGTTGACGGGATCCTGGTGAGCGGCGGAACGCTTGCCATGTCAGGCGGCGAGATCACGCTTTATTCTGACGCGTCGGCCGGAACTTCCGGCATCGGCGTGTCCTCGGGAAGTGCGGTTGTGACCGGCGGGACCGTTTCCGTAGAACTTTCCGGGACTGCGCGGGCCTACGGCGTCAATACGAAGGACGGAAACTGCACCGTGGAGCAATTGACATTGTCCGTCAGCGCATTGTCGGGGCGGGCGTACGGATTCATCAAGTCGAGCGCCGGCACGCTGGAAGTCCGGACGGGCGAATTCTTCGTCGCGGGAAGCTATGCGTCGACCGGCGAGGGCAATTCCGCTTCGAGCAAGATCATTACGCCGCCCGCCAACGTCAACTGCGCGTTTACGATCCAATACAAGACGGGGTGGTCGGCCGGCACGAACTGGACGAACCTGCCTTACGTCCGCTCGGCGGAGCAGATCCGTTCGCGGGGATTGTTGTCCGGGAGCGCAGTGAAGGCACAGGAGGGAGAAACCTTCCGATACGGTTCACTTTTCGTGGATCGCGGGTTCTTCAGGCTATCTTTCTCCGCCTTCGGGACGGAAGCGACGGCGCCGTGCGTTGAGACATTGCTCGGGACCTTCGAGGTCGCGTCGGGAATCTGGGAAATCGAGGAGACGGCAGCGGATCCGGAGGGAAAGGAGCGGTTGATTTTACAGAATGCGGAAACCGGCGGGGAAATCAAAACAGGTGAGGAGGCCGAAGTGATACAGTATGAACGGGTTCTCCTCGGGACCGCCGGGAGCGAAACGGGAGGATTCCTCTTGTTCAGTACGCGGGAAGAAGCGGATGAGCTCCGCCGGACGAACGGGAACGGCTTCACGGAGCGCCTCGCGGCATCGTGGAAGGCAGCGGATCCCGACAGCGGATTGACATCTCCGGCTCCGGAATTTGAGCAGACCGGGTTCTATCGGACGGTTGCGGGCGGAGAAGCGCTCGAGGTGTACGCCTGCAAGGATGCCGACGGGAATATCGTCCGGATCGAAGTCGAAGCAAAATGATTTGACAAATCAAAGCCGTCAATGTATAATGAAACTCCGCGCAGCCGGGGCGGGTAACGGCGCCCTCTTCCTGAAATCCGTTTGCAGGGGTGATGCCGACCGGAGAGCGCCTCCCGGGTCTCACGCAATGGAGCACTACGAACCGTGTCAGGTCGGGAACGAAGCAGCACTAAGAAGACCGTTTCATGTGACGTGAACTCGCCCGGGCCGGGTGACCGATGGAAGGTGCGCGGATTTTGTAAAAAACCTTGTGACAACGCTTGTCACAAGGTTTTTTTTATAGTATACTATATATTGAGTACGTATGGATATACGAGCCGCACTTATGGTGGATAAAATGAGTTATACTGCATTGTACAGAAAATGGAGACCGGCGAGGTTTGAAGACGTTCGCGGTCAGGACCATATCGTTCAGACGATCCGGAACCAGCTGGCGTCCGGGCACATCGGACATGCCTATCTGTTCACGGGAACCCGCGGCGTCGGTAAAACGACGATGGCGAAGATCCTTGCGCGTGCCGTGAACTGCGAGCATCCGGTCAACGGAAGCCCCTGCAACGAATGTCCTTCCTGCCGGGCGATCCTTTCCGGGAACTCGGTCAACGTGGTCGAGATCGACGCCGCGTCGAACAACGGCGTGGACAACATCCGTGAGATCCGGGAAGAGGTGCGCTACAAGCCGACGGAAGGCAAGTACCGCGTCTATATCATTGACGAAGTGCACATGCTTTCCGCGGGCGCGTTCAATGCGATCTTGAAGACGCTGGAAGAGCCGCCCGAATACGTGATCTTCATTCTTGCGACGACGGAAGTGCAGAAGATCCCGGTGACCGTGCTTTCCCGTTGCCAGCGGTACGACTTCCGACGGCTTTCACTGGAGGAACTGAAGCAGCAGCTGAACGAACTTTTACAGGCGGAAAACGTGCAGGCCGATGAAGAGGCGGTCACGTATCTCGCCCGTCAGGCGGACGGCTCGAGCCGGGACGCCCTGTCTCTGTTGGAGCGCTGCATCTCGTTCGGCGCGGGCGAAGTCCTGACGTACGACCGGGTGCTGGACGTGCTCGGCGCGGTGGACCAGACCGTGTTCTCGAAAGTGCTTCGCGCGGTATTGAAGGGCGACGTCCGGGAGACCATTGACAGCGTGGACGAGATCCTTGCTTCCGGCCGGGAAGTGACCCGGTTCGTGACGGAATTCATCCAGTATCTCAGGAATGCATTGCTCGTTCAGACGGAGAACCCCTCCGAGGCGGTGCTCGGCATTTCGAAAGAAAACATGGCGCGTCTCCGGGAAGAGGCGAGGCAGATGGAGATCCCGGAAGTGATGCGGTTCATCCGCATTCAGTCCGCGCTTTTGAATGAGATCCGCTTTTCCACGTCGCGCCGCACCCTGCTTGAACTGGCATTGATCAAGATGATGATGCCGGCGATGGAAAGCGACGAGGAAAGCCTGCGCGACCGGATCCGTTTCCTGGAAGAAAAGGTCAATGAACTGTCGAAGGGACAGATCCGCTTCGAGGAAGCGCCGGCCATGAAGCCGTTGCCCGAGAAGACCGTCGCTCCCGCAGCAAAGATCGAAGTACCGGAAGCCACGTACGAGGAATACAAGCAGATCCGGAACGACTGGAAAGACATCCTCTTCGCGTTAAAGAGTCCGTTGATGCGGGCACTGCTTCAGGGGACGACGTTCGTTCCCGGGGAGGAAGGAAAATGGACGGTCCTGTTCAAGGACAAATTCTATTACAATTCTTTCGAGAATCAGAATTTCATTGCCGATCTTACGGAAGAACTGAAGAAAAAATACGGAAAAGAATTCGCGATCACGTCACGGCTTTTGGAGGCGGCTGAGGCAGCGCCGCAGGTGGTGCTCGGAAGCCGCATCCCGGGGATCGAGATGGAGATCAAAGAGGAAGGAGAACCGATATAATGGCGAAACACGGCGGATATCCGGGCGGGATGATGCCCGGAAACATGAACAATCTGATGAAGCAGGCGCAGAAGATGCAGGCGGAAATGCAGGCACAGCAGGAAGCGCTGGAACAGAAAGAATTTACGGCTTCGACGGGCGGCGGCGCGGTCACGGTCACGATGACCGGCAAGCGCGAGCTGAAATCCGTGGTGCTGACGCCCGAGGTCGTGGATCCGGACGACATTGAAATGCTTCAGGACCTGATCGTTGCGGCGATCAATGAAGTGACGAAGAAAATCGACGAGGAGTCGCAGGCCGGGCTGTCCAGGCTGACGGGCGGATTCGGCGGCCTCTTCTAAAGGATATTTATGGATTATTACGGAAGTCAGATCAATAAACTGATCGAAAAACTGGCCATGTTGCCGGGCATCGGGCAGAAAAGCGCCCAGCGTCTGGCGTTTCACGTGATCCACATGCCTGAAGACAGCGTGAAGGAACTCTCCGAGGCGCTCATTGACGCGCGGCAGAACGTTCATTACTGCAAGGAATGCTGTACGCTGACGGATCAGGACGTCTGTCCGATCTGCAGAAGCGAGGCGAGGGATCACCGGACGATCATGGTGGTGGAGACGACGCGCGATCTGGCGGCGTACGAGAAAACCGGGAAATACAACGGCGTCTATCACGTGCTACAGGGCGCCATTTCGCCGATCCTCGGCATCGGCCCCGCAGACATCCGGCTGAAGGAACTCCTGACCCGGCTGCAGGGCGACGTGGACGAAGTGATCATTGCCACGAATAACAGCCTGGAAGGCGAGACCACGGCAATGTACATCAGCAAGCTGGTCAAACCGACCGGGATCAAGGTGAGCCGGATCGCGAGCGGCGTGCCTGTCGGCGGAGATCTGGAGTACGTGGACGAAGTGACGTTGCTCCGCGCGCTGGAAGGGCGCACGGAATTATAGAGGAGAGTACCGGAACAGGGGGTTCTGCAATGAATAAGATGGAGTTTCAACAGAAGCTGGACGAGAGCATTCATTTGATCGAGGAAGGCAATTATCAGGAGGCCGTGGATCAGATCGACCTGCTGAATCTGGATTCCGTCAGGGATACGCGCATCCTTCAGCTGATGGCCAAGGCGTATGAAAAGTGCCGCCGCTACGACGACGCGGAGGACTTGCTGCTTCAGGCCAAGGAAATCGCCCCGCGCGGCCGCGGTACGCTGTTCCATCTCTGCACGCTGGCGATCAAGGCGGGCAACATCGGCGATGCCATGGTGTATTACAACCAGTTCTGCGACGTTGCGAAGAACGACGCCGAGCGGTTCGTGCTTCAATACCGGATCGCGCAGGCGGAAAACAAGGGCGACGACGAACTGATCACCATTCTGGAGAACTTCAAGGGCGAGGAACCGGACGACCGCTGGATGTACGAACTTGCGAAACTGTACGCGATCAATGACCGGACGAATGAGGCGCTCGAGGTCTGCGACGAGATCACGCTCTGGTTTTATAACGGGAAGTACGTACGGCTGGCGAAGGAGCTTCGCTCCTACCTGACGGGCGAACCGATTGAAGAAGAGGAGCCGTATCAGGAACCTGCGCCGACCGAGGAGGTCGTGACACAGGTCATTGCCGGCGGCGAGAAGAAGGAAGCGCCGGAAGAGGAACCCGCAGGCGAAGAAGAACCTGAAGAAACCCCGCAGACCGTCATCTCGGCGGATGCCTGGGATGCGGATGGGATCGGCGAGGAACTGTTCGGAACGGAGCAGGTGGAGGAGATCCCGGAAACGGAGAATTCGGTAGAGCCGTTATTGGAAGAGCCCGAAACAGAAGAACTGATCCCCGGGATCGACGAAAACGCATTTTCCGAACAGGAATCCACGGCGTTCGCGGGCATGAGCGGATCCTCGGTACCGGTGACGGAAGAAGACCGGTCCGAAACGGGACGCATCATGGCCGAAGTGCCGGAATTGCCGGAAGGACGCCGCCCGGACAAGGCGGAGCTCTACCGGATCGTGCCCGAGTTCGAGACGATCTCGGAACAGGCTGCCACGGAAGATACCGCAACGGTCCTGCCGGTCCTGTCTGCGTTCAGTGCAGTGGACGAAGAAAAAGCTGCGACTGAAACTGCGGCAAAAACTGCGGCAGAATCATTGTCGGAAACGTTAACAGAAAAGTACAGTGAACTCTCGACAGAAAAAGCGGCAGAAACTGTGACGGCGGCCGGAATTGCTGCAGAAACTTTGACAGAAACCGTGACAGATGCTGCGACGGAAGGGCTGGCGGGAATCCTGCCCAAGACAGAACCGGCGGAGACGAACGAGGCGGAATTCGATTTAGCGGAACTTGACCGCTTCACGGAGGCGCAGATCCGCGCCGGAGAAGAAGCCGCCGCCCCGTCCGCTGAAGAAGCAGCCCGCCTCGCAGAGGAAGATAGACTGAAGGCAGAAGAAGCGGCGCGCATCGCGGAAGAGGAGGCACGGAAGGCTGAAGAGGAAGCGGCCCGTCTTGCAGAAGAGGAAGCGCGGAAAGCTGAAGAGGAAGCAGCCCGCCTCGCAGAGGAAGAGAGACAGAAAGCAGAAGAGGAAGCGGCACGCATCGCAGAGGAAGAGAGACAGAAGGCAGAAGAGGAAGCGGCACGCATCGCCGAAGAAACTGAGAAATCGGAAGAGCCCGTGGAAGCGGAGACTGAGAAAGCAGAAGAAGCCGAAGAAGCCGATAAGACGGGAACTGAAGCTCCGTCTGAACCTGCCACTGCAGATGCAGAACCGACCGAGACAACTCCGGAAGCCGAACCTGAGAAGACGGAAGAGCCTGCAGAAACCACCCCCACCCCCGACGATACCCCTGAAATGGAGACGGAAGTGGTCGCGGCATTGACGCCGGAAGGCGAGGCGAAGGAAGAAGCAACGGCCGAGGGAACCCCTGAAGAAATGCCCGAAGAATGCGGTCCGTTTGCGGGAATGAAATTGAACCCGGGACCGGAAGCCGCCTACCGGAACTTCATCGTCGTCGGAGAAAACCCCGAAGAGACGCTGGAACGCGCAAAGGCCGCGATGAAGGCATTGTCGGAGCGGGAAGGACTTGCGGGCAAGATGCGGATGACGAAATTGCCGGCGGCGAAACTGAAAGGCATTCAGATCAGCGCGGCGTTCGGACAATTCCGCGACAAAATGGTGATCATTGAGAACGCCTCCGAGCTTTCGGATGCGCAGTTGGAAGATTTCGCGGCGTTGCTTCCGAAGGAGGAAGTGCCGATGGTGCTTTGCCTTACAGACACGAAGGGGAACATGGCGTCGCTCTTCGGCCGGGTAAATGCCCTTGCGTCCTCATTCGATGCGGTCTTCGAAGATACGGAGATCACCGAGGAGAGCCTGTTCAAGATCATCCGGGAGTGTTTCGAGGCGGAAGACGCAGTGTTTACCGAAGAAGGCGAAGCCGCCGCGAAGGAATACGTCCGCGACGAACTGATGAAGGCGGGCAACGATGCGAGAACCCTGGCGTCCGAATTTGCGGCGAAGGTGATCCATACGGCGGAGCACGGCGGATTGTTC
>JAEEIV010000048.1 GCA_016281555.1 Lachnospiraceae bacterium
ACGTCCGTGGTACGGAAATAGAACTGCGGACGATAGTTGTTGAAGAACGGGGTATGACGTCCGCCTTCATCCTTCGTCAGGACGTACACCTGAGCCGTAAATTTCTTGTGGCAGGTGACGGAGCCGGGTTTTACCATGACCTGGCCGCGCTGAATGTCCGTACGGTTCACGCCACGAAGCAGAACGCCGATGTTGTCGCCGGCCTGAGCCTCGTCCAGAAGTTTACGGAACATTTCAATACCGGTCGCAACGGACTTCACAACGTCTTCCTTGATGCCGAGGATCTCGACCGGATCAGCAAGGTGCAGAGCGCCACGCTCGACACGGCCCGTAGCAACGGTGCCACGTCCGGAGATCGTCATAACGTCTTCGATGGGCATCAGGAACGGCTTGTCGGTCTCACGCATCGGGGTCGGGATGTAGCTGTCAACAGCATCCATCAGCTCCATGATCTTATCAGACCACTTGCCGTCCGGATCCGTGCCTTCGTCATCCGCATGCAGCGCATTGTAAGCAGAACCGCGGATCACCGGGATGTCGTCGCCCGGGAATTCGTACTCGGAAAGGAGTTCACGGATTTCCATTTCGACGAGGTCCAGAAGCTCTTCGTCATCGACTGCATCGCACTTGTTCATGAACACGACGATGTAGGGAACGCCGACCTGACGGGAAAGCAGGATGTGCTCACGGGTCTGAGCCATAACACCGTCGGTAGCGGCCACGACCAGGATCGCGCCGTCCATCTGCGCAGCGCCGGTAATCATGTTCTTGACATAGTCAGCGTGGCCGGGGCAGTCAACGTGTGCATAGTGTCTCTTCTCGGTTTCGTACTCGACGTGAGCGGAGTTGATCGTGATGCCACGCTCCTTCTCTTCCGGAGCCTTATCGATCGCATCGAAATCAGTCTTCTTGTTACCCGCAACGCGCTTGGACAGAACCAGGGTAATCGCTGCCGTCAGCGTGGTTTTGCCGTGGTCGACATGGCCGATTGTACCGATGTTGCAATGCGGCTTATTTCTGTTAAATTTCTCTTTTGCCATTTTTCAATTCCTCCTGAGAATTTGCGCCTATTCGGCAGTTTTTTACCAATATGCGCATATTATACCAAATTTCGTTTTGTTTTTCAAGTACTGTTTTTGAATTCTCAGTACTTATTCAGGACTTTGTCCTGAACGTTTTTCGGCACGGGCTCATACTTCTCGAAGAACATTGAGTAATTGCCTCTGCCCTGCGTTTTCGAGCGGAGATCCGTCGCGTAGCCGAACATTTCGGCGAGCGGCACGAACGCGCGGACGATTTTTCCGCCGCCCAGGTCGTCCATGCTCTCGATCCGTCCGCGGCGAGAATTGATGTCGCCGATGACGTCGCCCATGTACTCCTCGGGCATCGTGACTTCGACCTTCATGATCGGCTCCAGCAGGATCGGATCCGCCTTCGCCATGGCATCCTTGAACGCCATGGATCCGGCAATGTGGAACGCGAGTTCCGAAGAGTCGACTTCATGATAGGAACCGTCGTACACGTTCGCGTGAATGCCGAGCACCGGATAGCCGCCGAGGATACCGCACTGCGCGGCGTCCCGGATGCCTTCGCCGACTGCCGGAATGTATTCCTTCGGAATATTTCCGCCCACGACCGTCGATTCAAACAGAAGGGTCGGCGGCTCATTGATGAGCACGTTCGCCTTCGGATCGACTTCGAAGGAGTTGCAGTTGGCTTCCAGCGGCGAGAACCGCACCTTGCAGTGTCCGTACTGGCCGCGGCCGCCGGACTGTTTCGCATACTTGGAATCGACTTCCACGGTCTTCGTGAACGCTTCCTTGTACGCGACCTGCGGCGCGCCGACGTTCGCCTCGACGTTGAACTCGCGGAGCAGCCGGTCGACGATGATCTCCAGATGGAGTTCTCCCATGCCGGCAATGATCGTCTGCCCGGTCTCGCGGTCCGTATGCGCTCTGAACGTCGGATCCTCTTCCGCCAGTTTTGCAAGCGATTCGCCCAGTTTCTGCTGGCCGGCCTTCGACGTCGGCTCGATCGCGAGTTCGATGACCGGTTCCGGAAACTCCATGGATTCCAGAATCACCGGGTGTGCCTCGTCCGCAATCGTATCGCCCGTCGTGGTGAACTTCAAGCCGACCACGGCGGCAATGTCGCCGGCGTAGACCTTGTCCAGCTCCTGCCGCTTGTTCGCGTGCATCTGCAGGATCCGGCCCACCCGCTCTTTCTTCCCCTTCGTGGCGTTATACACGTAGGAGCCGGAATCAAGCGTTCCGGAATAGACGCGGATGAAGGCCAGCTTTCCGACGAAGGGATCCGTCATGATCTTGAACGCCAGGGCTGCAAACGGCTCCTCGTCGCTCGAATGTTTCTCGATTTCATTGCCGTCCATGTCCTCGCCCTTGATCGACGGAATGTCGACCGGGCTCGGCATGTATTCGACGATGGCATCGAGAAGTTTCTGCACGCCCTTGTTCCGGTAGGCGGAACCGCAGAGAACCGGGACTGCCCGGCACTCGCAGGTGCCTTTCCGGAGCGCGGCTTTCAGTTCCTCATCCGAAGGAATGTCCTCGATGAGGTAACGTTCCGTCAGTTCCTCGTCCAGCTCACAGATCTTCTCAATGAGCTCGTCCCGATACGACTCCGCTTCGGAAAGCATGTCTTCGGGCACCGGACCGACGGTCACGTCGTCTCCCTTGTCGTCATTGAAAATATAGGACTTCATCTCGAACAGGTCGATCACGCCCTTGAACGTATCTTCCTTCCCGATCGGAAGCTGCAGGATGATCGCATTCTTCCTGAGCCGGTTCCGGATCTGGTCCACGGCGCCGAAGAAGTTCGCGCCCATGATGTCCATCTTATTGATGAATGCCATCCGCGGCACGTTGTACGTGTCCGCCTGGCGCCAAACGTTCTCTGACTGCGGTTCGACGCCGCCTTTCGCACAGAACACGCCGACCGCCCCGTCCAGGACGCGGAGCGAGCGCTCCACTTCCACCGTGAAATCCACGTGACCGGGCGTATCAATGATATTGATGCGGTGCTCCAATGCGCCGGGCGCCTTTTTCATCTCCTTTTCCAGCGTCCAATGGCACGTCGTAGCGGCAGAAGTGATCGTGATGCCACGCTCCTGCTCCTGCTCCATCCAGTCCATCGTCGCCGTTCCTTCATGGGTATCGCCCATCTTGTAGTTGATGCCCGTGTAGTAAAGGATGCGCTCTGTCAGAGTTGTCTTACCCGCATCGATGTGAGCCATGATACCAATGTTTCTGGTCCGCTCCAGCGGATATTCTCTGCCGTTTCCCATTCTGATTCAGTCCTTCTTTTCTGTCGTACGTTTCTTAATAGATTAGAAACGATAATGTGCAAACGCCTTGTTGGCGTCGGCCATTCTGTGCATTTCTTCCTTTCTCTTCACAGATCCGCCGGTGGAGTTCATGGCATCCATGATCTCGGCTGCAAGCCGGTCCACCATGGTCTTTTCACCGCGGCTGCGGGAGAAGTTCGTAAGCCAGCGAAGCGCCAGGGTCTCTCTTCTGTCCTTGCTCACTTCGATGGGGACCTGATAAGTCGCGCCGCCGACACGTTTCGCCTTGACTTCCAACACGGGCATGACGTTGTTCAATGCCTCGTTGAAAGCGTCGAGCGCGGGCTTTCCGGTCTTCTCTTCCACTTTTGCAAAAGCACCGTAGACGATCTTCTGCGCTACGCCTCTTTTGCCGTCCAGCATGATGTTGTTAATGAGCTTCGTGACCTTCACGTCATTGTACAACGGATCTGCCAGAACAACTCTCTTTTCTGCTTGTCCTTTTCTAGGCACGTTACTTCCCTCCTTAACTACTTTTACGTTAAATCATCGGTACTCATCCGGGGTCTCCGGATGTTCGCGCGTACTTCCTCACACCATCTATCAACCATTCAGGATCCAGAATCGCACTACTTTTCCGACTTACGTGTTACTTCTTCTTCGCGTCTTTCGGTCTCTTCGCGCCGTACTTGGAGCGGGCCTGGCGACGGTTGGCGACGCCGGCGGTATCCAATGTGCCGCGAACGATGTGGTAACGTGTACCGGGAAGATCCTTGACACGTCCGCCACGAACGAGGACCACGCTGTGCTCCTGAAGGTTGTGACCTTCGCCGGGGATGTAGCTGGTGACCTCGATACCGTTAGACAGACGGACTCTGGCGATCTTACGAAGCGCCGAGTTCGGCTTTTTCGGGGTAGCGGTCTTCACAGCGGTGCAGACGCCTCTCTTCTGCGGAGAAGACGTGTCAATGGCGCGCTTCTTCAAAGAGTTGAAGCCTCTCTGCAGTGCCGGAGCAGTGGACTTCTTTTCGGAAGTTTCTCTACCCTTTCTCACTAACTGGTTAAATGTAGGCATTCCTTTTCCTCCTGTTTTCATATTTTGCGGGCAATGAGCCCTCCGTATCTTCCGCTTCTTACCGCCGTCCGGTTGTCGACGGCTTCCGGCAAAAAGCCGCAAAAATATAGGGTGCGCAAGGAAGCGCACCCTACTTTTATACTACATAGATGTGGTTTTGTCAAGAAAAAACTGCAAAACCCTGGAAAAACCGGACAGGATCACTGCACTGGCGTTTTCACAGTGTAGATGATGCCTTCGTCCGTGCCGTCCGTGAAGATCACGTAGCCTCTGCCGTAGACCGTCGTGCCCGCTGCAATGTTCTTCAGCGTGAGCGCGGTCACGTCATGCGCGTTCTTTCCGCTCGACACGTACTTGTACGTTCCGGACGCACCGTAGGTCAGGTCCTCTGTCAGTCCGAAGAGGATGCCCTGCTCCTTCACGGTATATCCCTCCGGGATGTCGCGGAGCGCTTCAAAGTAGATCGTCGTGCCGTCCCGGAAAGCCGAGATCATGGTCACCGCCGGACCCGCCTGAACAGACGCATCTCCGTAGACCGCGTAGATCGTCGTACTCTCCTGATACCGGATGTAGGTCTCGGCGCTCATCGAAAGGATCGTGCCGTCCTCTGCCGCGTAATACAGGAAAGTCTTCGCGCCTGCCGGAGCCGAAAGCAGAACGGTCGCAGTCTTATTGATGCCCGTGAAGGACT
The DNA here is from genome assembly GCA_016281555.1 of Lachnospiraceae bacterium. GTDB lineage: Bacteria > Bacillota > Clostridia > Lachnospirales > Lachnospiraceae > UBA1267. The sequence goes on from JAEEIV010000048.1 coordinate 5,071, forward strand.
GGTCTCCTGCCGCGTACGCCGTCCAGGTCGACAGAAGTCCGCTTTCGCCCAATTCAACGCCGACGACCGTCAGATCGTACACCGCCGCATCGTCCGGATCGTACGTCGCGATCACGTCGATCGCGGTGCTGTCGCCTGCTGCCGCGAGAAGCGTGTCCACGCTCGTGACCGCCGTGCCCTTGACCGTCCAACGGCCGTTCTTCTTTCCGACCACTGCCGGAACGGAAGCGAAATCGGAATCCGCGACCGGATTGGCTCCGCCGACCGTCTTCGTGAACATGACCTGATTCGAAGCGTTGTAGAAGACCACGATCGGGGTGGCGGCGCTTCCGGTGTTCGCCGTCAGGCTGACGTCCGAAATCACCGTGAAGACGTATTCCGCATCTCGGCTCACGATCTTGCCGGAGTCATTGATCCAGCCTTCGAAGGCGTCCGTACCGGTATAAGCCACGGTCACTTCGGTGCCGGACACGTACTTGTCTCCGACCGTCGTTCCGGTGATCGTGTAATCCGCCGTTCCGCCGACCGTCACCGCAAAGCCCGTCGCCGGACCGTAATCGTAAACGGCCTCAATGGTCTTCGACGCATCTGCCGTCGCGGTATAGGTGTATCCCGTGCCGAGAGACGTCGTGCCGAGGAACCAGCCGAGGAATTCGAATCCGCTCATTTCAGGAGCCGTCAGCGTGAACGACGCGTTCTTCTTCTTCAGACCGCCGCCCGAGATCGACGCCACTGCGCCGAGTTCGCCGAGTTTCACGCCCGAGGTCGCCTCAATGACGACGCCCTCCGCGATTTCGTAATTGTACGTGCGGGTGTCTTCCGGATATGCAGTATTCGCATAGGTGCCCGGGATCGCCGAGAGACCGTCCGCAAGGTAGGTCGCACCCGGCCGCGCGTAGAAGAAACCGCCGCTCACATACTTCGTCAGCGTTCTCGCCCAGATCCGCGTGATGTAGCCGCCGGAGATCGAGGCGCTTCCGCCCTGCGTGATCCAGATCGCGTTCTCGTTATGGTCGCCCGCCGATTCCAGTGCAAGGATCGTGCCGCCGGTCACGGTCAGGTTGCCGCCGTTTCCAACTGCGATATTTGGAATCGAATAGTCGGACGAGGGCATGACGCCGTTTCTCATGATACCGCCGGAAATGACGGCCGTAGTGTCCTTGCCGACGTACAGGTTTCCGCCGGTGCCGCTTCCGCCGGTGATCTCGCCGGAGACCATCTCAAAGTACGGAAGATACTGCTTGATGTCCGTGACGCCCGAAGGAGCTTCTCTCGTCGCATTGCCGAGGCTCACGGCGCCGCCGTTGCCGTTTCCTACGCTGCCGCCCTTGATCGTGCCGCCGTTCACCTTAAGATAGCCGTATGCGCCGATGTTCCGGTAAGCCTTCGTCTGCTCGATCGTGCCGCCGTTCAGATAGAGACGGCCGTTGATGCACTTATCATATCCGTTGATGCAGATGTTCTCCGAAGGCGCGTCCTTGACCAGGCCGCCGTTCATGACCATTTCCGAGGTGATGTTGATGAAGACATTGTTTCCGGCTACCGGATTCTCGATCACGCCTCCGTTTAGCGTAAGCGTCTTGCCGTTATCGATCCGGATGTTGCCGCCGCTGCCGCCCTTTCCTTCGGAAATGGTACCATTATTAATGGTGGCATTGCCGGCATCAATGTAAATGTTTCCGCCCTTCTTCTCATCTTCCAACGGGGTCTCGCAGACACCTTTCGTGATTGTCAGGGTCTCGGTCGCACCTATCGTGCCAACGACGAGCGTACCCGCGACACGGATATTGCCGCCGAGTTTCGCTTTTCCGCCGGTAATGAGCGCGCTGCCCGTGATCGTGAGTGTCGGGGAACCGTCCATCGCAATATTGCCGCCGTAGATCGTGAGCGCTTCACCGTTCGAGATCGTGCCGCCGGAAATCGCGGAATCCGCATAAATGTAAATATTTCCGCCTGCATTGGACTTGCCGCCGGAAATCGTGCCGCCGCTCATCGTGATCGACCTGCAGGAAATGTTACCGCCGTTCTTCCACGTGGTGTCGTTCGTGACGGTCGTAGCGCCGTCCGAGATCGTACCGCCGGACATGATGACCGCATTTTCAGAATAGATGTTGCCGCCACAATTTCCCGCGAAACCGCCGGTAATGACCGCCGTGCCGGAGATATCAATGGTCGAGGCTGCGCCGCCGTAAATGTTTCCGCCATAATAAGCGTTCTTGCCGCCCGACATCGTGCCGCCGGTCATTTCAAGATAGCTGAGGTACTGTTTCGGATCTGTCACGCCCGAGGGAGCCGGTCTGCCGTTGCAGCCCATGATCATGACGTTCGAGCCGCTGACGTTTAAACTCGAAGTTGAAGCCGTCATCGTGCCGCCGCTCATCTTCATGTAACCGTAGAGATTCACATTTCTCGAACGATGATCCTCATCCTGCGAGACCGTGCCGCCGCTCATGAGGAATTTTCCGTTATAGCATTCGTTATAACCGTTGACGGCCACGTTGACGTCTGCCGCGTTCCGGATGGTGCCGCCCTTCATCTCAAAGGTCGCGCTGATGTTGACGAAAACGTTGCAACCGACGGAGGAATTCTCAATCGAACCGCTTTCCATGGTAAGGGTTCCGTTGACCCGGACGTTTCCGCCGTTACCCGAAGAGCCGCCTTCCGTTAAGGTTGCGCCGTTGATCGTGGTCGAGCCGCCCGCAACCAGCAGGTTTCCGCCCATCTTCTCTGTCGAGCTCGTTGTAAACGCTTCCGCTCTGCCGCCGGTGACTACGGTCGTATCGGAAGCGGACGCGCCGAGAGTCAGCGTGCCTGCCGCGCGGATGTTACCGCCGGCCAGCGCCTCACCGCCGGAGATCGTGGAATTTGTAACATTCACGATGCCGCTTTCAATGTAGAGGTTGCCGCCGAAGCCGGAATGGGCTTTGCCGTCGGAAATCGTTACGTTCGAAAATCCGAACGTCGTGTCCGTATCGCTGAAGTTCTTGCAGTAGATGTTTCCGCCGCTCGCAGCCGCGGTGCCTTCGGAGATCGTTCCGCCGGTGACGCTGAAGGAAGTACCTTTCGCCAGAATGTTACCGGCGCTTTCTGCGCTCGCGACGCCCTTCGTGATCGTACCGCCGGACATCGAGAACTTCGCGCCGCCGTCCATGAAGAAGTTGCCGCCGCCCCTGTTGGCGTTACCGCCCGTGATCGTGCCGCCCTTCATATTGAATGTGGCGCTGCCGATGTAGATGCTTCCGCCGTAGTTGGTATTGCCGCCGCTGATCGTGCCGCCGTTCATCGTCAGCGTGGTATTGCCGCCCAGCGCAATGTTTCCGCCGTATTTCCAGGCCGTACCCGTCGCGGGAACGGATCCGCCGGAGATCGTGGTGCCGGCATTAATGACCAGAGCGCCTTTTTGGAGACGGATGCTGCCCGCATTATCGCCTGCAGTACCGCCTTCGATCGTCGTGCCGTTCAGCGTCATCGTTCCGCCTTCGATGTAGATGTTGCCGCCTTCCTTGTTTGCGGATCCGCCGCTGATCGTCGCCGCGCCGATGGTGACCGTAGCGCTGCCCGAGGTATAAATGTTTCCGGCATAATTGGCATGACCGTCCTTGATCACGACGCCGTCGCCGATGTTGACTACGGCATTGCTTGAAGCGTAAAGAGCGCCGCCGCAGCGCGTTTCCGTCGTCCCGGCGAGAATGGTTCCGCCGTAGATGTTCATCGGAAGAGAGGCATTCGTATAAATCGTTATGCCATTCGTGGCTTGAGAAGCGGTCTTGCGTTCAAACGTGCCGCCCTTGATGGTGCCGCCGTACATCGTGAATCTGTTCGTGTTCGTGATGTCCACAAAGCCGGCGTTTCCGTCGTACTTCGCAGTGGCTGCCGACGCATCGAACGTGCCGTTATAAATCGTCAGGCTGCCGCTATTCGCGGTCATCCAGAACAATCCGCCCTGCGTGAGGCTGCTTGCCGCGCTCGTCAGTTTCATGGTGCCGGTCGTCTGGCAATCCGTGATCGTGATGTCGAGCCCTGCCGCCCAATGAGCCGTGCCGCTCACAACTCCGGACAAGGACGACACAAGGCGGTCATTGCCGGTGCACTGCACGGTCTTGCCGTTCAGGCAAAGGATCAGTTTCCGGCCGTCCATGTCGTCGTGAGCCGATCCGCCGGAATCCCTGCCCGGCATCCAGGCGCCCCCGAAGGACACGTTGTTTGCCAGATAGAAGTAGTTGTCTCCGACCTGAAGATCCGAATAGTTCGGTAATCTTCCGGTTTCGGTCCACGCCGTCCACGTGACGCTCGTATGTGCCGTGTGATCCCCGACATTCAAGGTTCCCGTGCCGCAGATGCAATGCGTATGCTCGCCGTCAGCCGATACCTGGACCGTGCCCTTTGCGGAAAAGAGTCCGAGTACCAGGACCGTGAGAACGCCGATCGCAATGAGCCATTTTTTCATGGTCTTCTCTCCTCCTGATAGAATTCTTCCTCACCGGATCCGGAAGATCTCAGCCGGTCCGGTGCAACCATTACACCTATGCATTCTATAAAATAGCACAAAACACGCGGCAATGATAGTACTTTTTTGACGTTAAATATAAAAATTTTGACGATCCAGAGAAGAAAATACGGACCGCCGCTGCAAAGTTCAGTCTTTTCTTTGATGCCGATCCCCGAAAACGGGCCGCACAAAAATCTTTCTTTTTTCATCCGATTCGATTATAATAAAAGCGGCCGGGCGACCGGCCGAATCCACCGAAGGAAGGATCTTGGCATGAGCAAGAACGATCGTTTGTTTGCGCCCCGGGCGATCCCCTGGGAGAAACTGTACGTGAAAGGCGTCTACGTAGAAGGGACCGAACGGTACCGCGTCGTCGTAAAAGAAGATGCCTCGGCATCGACGCACTGCTCCGTCGTATTGCCGTTGGAATACGGAAACATTTATACGGTAACGTTCCCGGAAAAGACCGACCGGCTTCGCGCCGCAGTCGTGGACCGGGATCCGGGAAAGATGGCTCCCGGCGAAACGGCGGTCTATAAGATCGGCGATAAACTCCGGAACGCTTATTACGAGGCAGAACCCGACCGCTGGGAAGGCATCCTCTTCACCGCTGAAAAAGAAGGACAATTCCTCGTACTGTATTTGAGCGACCGGGACTGCATTCCGGTCTCCATTGAGCGCTATCCTCTTCTCATCGGCCGCGACACGGACGACAACTGGTTCCGGGCCGGAAAACAGCCGGATCTGAAGGGAAACAAGAAAAGCTATGCCGACTGGCAATGGACGAGCGACCAGGTGATCGAACACCTCTACGAACCGCTCAGAGCCGAATTTCCGGACTACATCTCCCGCCGTGACATCGGCAGGGACGAATCCGGAAAATACACGATGTGGGCCTATACGTTCGAGCCGAAGCATTATGAGCAGACGCTCTTCATCACGGGCGGCATTCATGCAAGCGAAATGGACGGGTATCTCGGTCTCGCGCGCTTCATGGATCTTATGGTCCACGAAGACGGCTCGCACAAAGGCATGCATTATCTCCGCACCAAGGTGCGGATCATTCTGATCCCCATTGTCAACGTCTTCTCAGCGTCCGAGGAACATCTCCGCTACAATTCCCGCGGAAAAGACCTGAACCGGGATTTTGAATTCCATATGGAAGGGGAAACGATCAACGTGATCTGGCTCCTGCATCAGTACAAGGACGAGGTCGCCGCGCTCATTGACTGTCATACCTGCAAGGGTTTCCAATACGACCTGTATTATAATTACAGCGTGCAGGCGTCGAATTCGGTCCTGTGCGCCAGAGTGACCAATCACATCTATGAGGACCTGAAAAAGCGCGGTCTCGCAAGCGTGCCGACCAGCATGGCCCATATGCCGGGCGCATATGAGAAGCCGGACAAATACCTGCAGGGATATGCCTGGAACCGGCTCGGGATCCCGACGCTGGTCATTGAGCACATGAACGAGCACTATGCGGAAAAACATTCCGCCCTCGGCCTCGAACTCTCGGTGGAATACTACGGAAACTTCATCATTGAGACCGCATTGGCGAAGCTGAAATTGAAAAAGTAAGGATCTGTTGAAGCGAAATCGCTGCTGTTTCAGACGCAAAAAAGGACCGCGGAAAACCGCGGCCCTTTTCTTTGACGCCAAAGCTTATACCAGCTCAAGCAGCACTTCCATCGCTGCATCGCCTTTTCTCTGTCCGATCTTCACGATCCGGGTATAACCGCCGTTGCGGTTCGCATACTTCGGAGCGATCTCTTCGAACATCTTCTTCGGCATGTCGATCTCACGGGTCAGCTTCTTTTTCTTCTTGTTCTCCGTGGGGACTTCCTTGATGCCGTAGAAAACTTCCAGCATCTGGCGTCTCGCATGAAGACGGGAAGGCTGATCCTTCTTGATCGTCTTTTCAATCGTATCGAAAACGGTCACTTTCTTGCCGTTTTCTTCCTTCTTGATCCGCTTGCCGTCCTTGTCCTTCTGCGGGACCTTGCAGCTCACGGTCACGGTATCGAAATTGTCTCTTTCCTTCACCGCCAACGCGATCAGGCCTTCGGCAATCTTCTTCACTTCCTTGGCTCTCGCTTCGGTGGTCACGATCTTACCGTTGTTCAAAAGCGCGGTGACCTGGTTCCGAAGCATGGCCTTTCTCTGGCTCGAAGTCCGGCCGAGTTTTCTGTATCCTGCCATAATTCTATCCTCCCTTTCGGTTCCCGTCCTGAGACCGGAACCTTCTCGAATTTACTCTTCGCTGGATTTCAGCGACAGCCCCAGCTCTTTCAGTTTCGCAACCACTTCATCGAGGGACTTCCGGCCCAGATTCCGGACCTTCATCATTTCCTCCTGAGTCTTGCTGCAAAGCTGCTCCACCGTATCGATGTTCGCTCTCTTCAGGCAATTGAAGGAGCGGACGGACAGTTCAAGCTCGTCAATGTTCTTGTCCAGATTCTTTTCGCTCTTGCTTTCCGTCTTTTCCACCATGACTTCGGCGTTCTTCGCGTCCTCACTGAGGTCGACGAACAATGCGAGATGCTCGGACATGACCTTCGCCGCAAGCGAAACCGCTTCGACCGGATCCATCGTGCCGTCGGTCCAGACTTCAAGCGTCAGCTTGTCGTAGTCGGTGACCTGGCCGACACGGGTATCCACCACCGTCGAATTCACACGGACGATCGGGGTGTACAGTGCATCCACCGGGATCACACCGGGTTCTGCGCCGTCTCTCTTCTGCTTGTCCGCGCCCACGTAGCCGCGGCCCTTCGTGATGTTGAGTTCCATTCCGATCCTGGAATCAGCGCCGCCGCTCAAAGTGCAGATGAGCTGATCGGGATTCATGATCTCGATGTCGGCATCCGCCTTGATGTCGCGGGCAGTCACCGGACCTTCTCCTGCACGCTCAAGATACGCGATCTTGAGAGCATCCGAAGAACTGTTGTTCTTGATCTTCAGGGACTTGATGTTCATGATGATCTCCGTCACGTCCTCGACCACGCCGGGGATGGAGGTGAACTCGTGAACGACACCGTCGATCTTCACCTGGCTCACGGCTGAACCGGGCAGGGAAGAAAGCAGGATCCTTCTCAATGAATTTCCGAGGGTGAGGCCGTAGCCGCGCTCCAGGGGTTCCACAACGAATACGCCGTGCTTCTTGTCTTCTGAAATCTCAGCGATCTTAATATTAGGTTTCTCGAAATCAAACATATTACGCCCTCCTGAATTTGTTTGGGCACCCGAAAAAACTACTTACAGATTATTTCGAGTACAACTCGACGATCAGCATCTCGTCCACCGGAACATCGATATCGCTCCGGAGCGGGAATGCATTCACTTCCCCTTTCAGGTTTTCCTGATCTGCAGTGAGCCACGAGGGGACCAGACGTCCGCCGGTGCTCTCAAGCACGTCTTTGTAGCGCTGAGAATCTTTCTTGTTCTCTTTGATTTCCACCACGTCACCGACATTCAGAAGGTAAGACGGGATATTGACGATCTTACCGTTGACCAGAACGTGTCTGTGGTCAACGATCTGTCTCGCTTCCATACGGGTCCTCGCGAATCCGAGACGGAAGATGACGTTGTCCAGGCGGCGCTCCAGGGTGATCATGAGGTTGTCACCGGTCTGACCCTTCATGCGCTCGGCCTTGTTATAATAATTTCTGAACGGTTTTTCCAACACACCGTAGATGAACTTCGCCTTCTGCTTCTCACGAAGCTGAAGCGCATATTCGCTCATCTTTCTGTTTGCTCTTTTCGACTGTCTTTTTGATTTTTTGTCGATTCCAAGAAAAACGGGATCCAAGTCAAGAGATCTGCATCTTTTCAGCACAGGTGTTCTATCTACTGCCATCTCTAATACCTCCTCTGATTATACTCTTCTCCGCTTCGGCGGACGGCATCCGTTGTGAGGAACGGGGGTGACGTCTCT
>JAEEIV010000049.1 GCA_016281555.1 Lachnospiraceae bacterium
CCGAGCGCGTCGCAGTTGTCCTCGATGAGCCAGAGTCCGTGCCGGTCCGCAAACGCCTTCACGGCCGAAAGATCGAAAGGATTTCCGAGCGTATGCGCGATCATGACCGCCTTCGTTTTTTCGGACAGCGCGCCCTCGAGCAATGCCGTGTCAATGTTGTACTCCGGCAGTTTCACGTCGACGAAGACCGGCACCGCACCGTACTGGACGATCGGCGCCACCGTCGTCGGAAAGCCCGCCGCCACGGTGATGACTTCGTCGCCGCGCCTGACCTGACGTTCCTTAAGAAGCGGCGATGTCAGAGCCATAAATGCCAGAAGGTTTGCGGAGGAGCCCGAATTCACGACGCTGACGTACCTGACGCCGAGATAGGAACCGAGTTTCTTTTCGAACGTTTCCGAATAGCGCCCCGCCGTCAGCCAGAACTCCAGAGACGAGTCCGCGAGATTCACCATCTCCTCCTCGTCGTACACGCGGGCCGCGTACGGGATCCGGTCGCCTTCCTCAAACTCCTTTTTCGGAAGGTGATAGGTCCGGCAATACGCCGCGACTTCTTCCAGTATCTTTTTTCTCGCTTCCGCTTCGCTCATTCCTTCAAACATATTCATCCTCACACGGTGATTTCCGGCTGTCTTTCACTGATTCAGAGAAAAGTATTCCCGGATCTGACGCTCCATGACGCCGACCGGATCCTTCGACTTTTCAAATTCCACGGTCTTTTCGACCGCCGTTTTCGCGTCCCAAGCCGGAACCCAGCCGAAGGCATCCCGGATCTTCGAACTGTCCAGTTTCAGAAGCCCGGCTTCGTGCGGACCGCCTTCGTACGCATTTTCCCACGTAAAACTCTCTCCCCATGCATTCCGGAACAGATCAGCCATGTCGCCGGTCCTGAGTTCGTTCTTCGGATCCGGACCGACGTTGTACGCACCTGCCGCCGCAGGATCTTCCCACGTCTTTTCGGCAATGAGAAGATAGGCGGAAAGCGGTTCCAGCACGTGCTGGTACGGCCTCGTGGAATAGGGATTCCGGACTTTTAACGAAATGCCGGCTTTCGCTGCGCGGACGCAATCCGGCAGGATCCGGTCGGGGCTGTAGTCGCCGCCGCCGATCACGTTCCCGGCGCGGGCCGTCGAGACCGCGACGCCGCGTTCGTTCAGAAACGAGCGCTTGTAGGCATGCGTCACGAGTTCCGAGCAACTCTTGGAATTCGAATAGGGATCGTATCCGTCCAGCCGGTCTTCTTCCGAATAGGGACGGAGCACTTCCAGATTGTCGTACACCTTATCCGTCGTCACGTTCACTGCCACACGGACGGACGGCGTGTTCCGGATGCATTCCAGGACGTTCACGGTCCCCATCACGTTCGTTTCATAGGTCCGGACGGGCTCCCGGTAGGAGATCCTGACGATGGGCTGAGCGGCGAGATGGAACACGATCTCCGGCTGAAACTCATCGAACACCGCCTGAAGATGCGTAAGATCCCGGACGTCGCCGGTCACGGAGCGGAGACCCGGGGTCCCATCCAGTTCCGCGATCTCAAAGAGCGACGGCTCCGTTTCCGGGGCAAGCGCATAGCCGCAGACCTCGGCACCGGCCATCAGCAGGATCTTTGTGAGATAGCTGCCTTTGAAGCCCGTATGTCCGGTGACGAGCACCTTTTTGCCAGAAAAAAAGTCCAAATGATTCATCTTATATTTCTCCGCATCCGTTTTCCGAAAGCGTTTCGATCTTTTCCCAGATCGCGCCGATCCCCTCTTTCTTCTCCGCCGAAACCGGCAGAAAAACCGTTTCCTTCGGGCAGGTCACGGCCTTCCGGATCACGTTCTGCATCTTCGCCTGTTCGTTCTTCGAAAGCTTGTCCGCTTTCGTCAGGACCACGGTAAACGGAATGCCTTTCGCTTCCAGCCAGCTTACGGCCGCGAGGTCATTGGCGCCCGGTTCGTGCCGCATGTCGATGAGCAGAAACACCTGTTTCAGCATCGCGGAGCCCGTAAGATACCTTTCGGTCATCTTCTTCCACTGTTCCCGCGTCTTTTCCGACACCTTCGCGTAGCCGTAGCCCGGAAGATCCACGAGATACAGGCTCCCGTTCACGTTGTAATAATTCACGGTCGCGGTCTTTCCGGGCTCCGACGAAATGCGCGCGTAAGACTTCCGTCCGATGAGCGCATTGAGGAGCGATGACTTTCCGACGTTCGACTTTCCGTAAAACGCGAACTCCGGCAATGCATTCTTCGGAAGAACGCTGGTAATGCCGGCGACGGTTTCCAGTTGTACGTTTTTTACGATCATCGGTCTCCCCGGAAAAAGGCCATAAACACCCCTTTACACAGTTAATATATTATCACAAAATAGTCATCAAGGCAAGATGAAAAAGGTATATGAAAAACCCGCCCGGAACCGGCAGGGTTCACGGGCGGGCCGCATTCTTTCTTCTTTTGTCTTCCGCGGATCAGACGGCTTCGTCCTTTCTTTCCGCCCTTCTCGGTTTGATGGGTTCCTCGCTCTTGCGCTCCGCCCTTCTCGGCTTCACGACGGCTTCGCCTTTGCCTTCCACAAGGTCCTTCGTGATGACGCAGATCCCGGCGTTGTCGTCGGACGGCAGACGGTACATGATTTCGCTCATGACGTCTTCCAGGATCGAACGGAGGCCTCTTGCACCGGTCTTCAGCGCGATCGCCTTTTTCGCGATCGCTTCCAGCGCTTCCTCTTCAAACTCCAGCTTGACCTCGTCCATGTCGAGAAGCGCCTGATACTGCTTGATGAGCGCGTTCTTCGGCTCTTTCAGAATGCGGACGAGAGATGCTTCGTCGAGAAGATCCAATGAGACGACGACGGGGACACGGCCGACGAATTCGGGAATGATGCCGAACTTGACGAGGTCCTCCGGCATGACCTGCTTCAACAGGGCATTGATGTCGGTCTCGTTCTTGTTCACGACTTTCGAATTGAATCCGATGGAGCCGGCTTCCTGTCTCGCTTCGACGATTTTTTCCAGGCCGTCGAACGCGCCGCCGACGATGAACAGAATGTTCGTCGTATTGATCGGGATGCACTCCTGCTGCGGATGCTTTCTACCGCCCTGCGGAGGAACGTTCGCATTGGTCCCCTCAATGATCTTCAAAAGTGCCTGCTGGACGCCCTCGCCGGACACGTCGCGGGTAATGGAAACGTTCTCGCCCTTCTTCGAGATCTTATCGATCTCGTCGATGTAGATGATGCCCGTTTCCGCGCGGTTTAAGTCGAACTCCGCCGCCTGGATGATCTTTAAGAGGATCGTCTCAACGTCCTCGCCGACGTATCCCGCTTCGGTGAGACTCGTGGCGTCCGCGATCGCGAACGGCACGTTCAGTATCCTTGCGAGCGTCTGGGCAAGATATGTTTTTCCGGAGCCCGTCGGGCCGATCATCATGACGTTGCTCTTCTGGATCTCCACCCCGTCGGAGGATTTCCTGAGCACGCGCTTGTAATGATTGTACACGGCCACCGCCAGTGCCTTCTTCGCCTCGTCCTGTCCGATGACGTATTCGTCGAGGCGCGCCTTGATCTCCATCGGCTTCAAGAGCTGGATGCCGAGGTCGCCGTCCGGTTCGCGGGGGATATATTTGTCTTCCCGGATGACTTCCTCGCAGAGCGCCACGCACTCGTCGCAGATGTAGGTCCCGCGCGTTCTTCCGGCGATCAGTTTTTTCACCTGTCCCTGGCTTCTTCCGCAGAAGGAACAACGGAACTGGGTCGAATCCTTATTAGCCATAAATACTCCATTCAAACTTTGGCAGACCCTTTACCGGGGCCTGCCACACGTTCAGTGTTTCTCAATGATCTCGTCGACGAGACCGTATTCCTTTGCTTCTTCCGCGGTCATCCAGAAATCACGGTCGGTGTCGCGGTTGATGGTTTCAATGTCCTGTCCGGTGAATCCGGCGAGAAGATTGTTCATCTTTTTCCGGATGCGCAGGATGTGTTCGGCCGCGATCTGGATCTCGGTCGCCTGGCCCTGTGCGCCGCCCATCGGCTGATGGATCAGCACTTCGGAGTTCGGCAATGCATAACGCTTGCCATTGGCACCGCCCGCTAAGAGGAAGGCGCCCATCGAAGCCGCCATGCCGACGCAGATCGTCGAGACGTCGCATTTCACGTACTGCATCGTGTCGTAGATCGCCATGCCTGCGGAAATGGATCCGCCGGGGCTGTTGATGTAGAGGCTGATGTCCTTGCCGGGGTCCTCGGACTCCAGGAACAACAGCTGCGCGACCACGAGGCCTGCCGTGACGTCGTTCACTTCGTCGTTCAGGAAAATGATCCGCTCTTTCAGAAGACGGGAGTAGATGTCGAACGCTCGCTCGCCGCGGTTGGTTTCCTCAATGACTGTCGGGACTAAACTCATATACACCTCCAATGTTTACTTCGCAATCAGATCCAGCGCCTTTTCGATCGCCAGATTCTCTTTCATGTTTTCCTTTTCCTTGTCGGAGATCAGTTCTCTGATCTTCTCGACTTCCATCTGATAGGCGTTCGCCATCTGCTCGAATTCCTTCTCAAGGTCCTCTTCGGTGACTTCCACCTTCTCTTCCTTCGCGATCGCTTCGAGCACCAGCGAACTCTTGATCTGCTGCTCCGCGCGCTCCTTGAAGGAATCCTTCAGCTGGTCGATCGTCTGGCCGGAGAACTTCATGTACATGTCGAGGTTCAGACCCTGCATCTGAAGTCTCTGGGCGTAATCGTTGACCATCTGCTCGCACTGCATTTCGATCATTTCCTTCGGAACGTCCATCTTCGCGTTCTCGACGGCCTTCTTTAAGATCTCCTCGCGGCGCTCATTGTCCAGCCCCTTCTGCTTCTTCTCTAACAGGTTCTTCTTCACGTCGGCCTTGTACTCGTCCATGGTCTCGAACTCGGAGACTTCGCTCGCGAACTCGTCGTCGAGCGCCGGCAGTTCCTTCTTCTTGATGCCGTTGATCTTCACCTTGAACATGGCGGGCTTTCCGGCCAGTTCCGGCGCATGATACTCGGCCGGGAAGGTCACGTTCACTTCGCACTCCTCGCCGATGTTCTTGCCGATCAGCTGCTCTTCGAATGTGTCAATGAACGAATGGGAACCGATCGTCAGTTCGTGGTTCTCGCCCTTGCCGCCCTCGAACGCCTTGCCGCCTTCAAAACCTTCGTAATCGATGACCGCGATGTCGCCTTCCTCGACGGCTCTGTCTTCCACGGTCACCATCCGGCTGTTCTGCTCCTGGACGCGCTTCAGTTCCGCATCGATCTCTTCATCAGTGACTTCCGCGGTCTTCTTCTCGACCTTGAATCCCTTGTACTTGCCGAGTTCGACGGCCGGCTTCGTCGCGACCTTCGCGGTAAAGACGAACGGCTGGCCCTTGCCCATGCTCGTCACGTCGATCTCCGGACGGGAAACGATCGAGATCGCCTTCACTTCCTCATCTTCCAATGCGGTATAATAAGCGGACTGGATCAGCTCGTTCGCAGCATCTTCGTAGAACACGCCTTCGCCGTAGATCTTCTCGATCATGGCCCGGGGCGCCTTGCCCTTCCGGAACCCGGCCAGCTGAATGCGGTTCTTATTTTTCAGATACGCCTGCTGCACCGCCGCTTCGAATTCCTCGGCCGTGCTTTCGATCGTAAGAAGCGCGTAATTGCCTTCCAGTTTTTCCACCTTAACGCTCATGTTGTATTTCCTCCAATGCTTGTTTTCGTATTCGAAACTTATGTATTATATCAAACCTGCCTGCATTTTGCAAGTTCGTTTTCGAGCGCTCCCAGGAGTTCCGCTTCCGGAACTTTCCGGAGGATCTTTCCTTTTTTCAGGAGCAATCCCTCTTTGTCGCCGCCGCAGATCGCAAGATCCGCTTCCCTCGCCTCTCCGGGTCCGTTCACGACGCAGCCCATGACCGCGACCTTGAGGTCCAGCTCCCGATACCGCTCCGTCATTGCCTCGACCTTCGAAGCGAGCGAAATGAGATCGATCTTCGTCCTTCCGCAGGTCGGGCAGGACACGACTTCGATGCCGCCGTTCCTCAGCCCGAGTGTTTTCAGGATCAGCTTCGCGGTCTTCACTTCCTCGACGGGGTCTCCGGTCAAAGAAACGCGGACGGTGTCGCCGATGCCTTTTTCAAGGATCAGTCCGAGACCGATCGAGGATTTCACGGTGCCGGAAAACAACGTTCCCGCCTCGGTGATGCCTACGTGCAGGGGATACCCGCACCTTTCGGCAATGAGTTCGTGCGCCCGGACGGCCGTCATGACGTCCGACGACTTGATGCTGACGACGATCCGGTCATAGCCGGCCTCTTCGATCATGTGCACCTTGTCCAGCGCAGAATCCACGAGTCCTTCCGGCGTCACGTGTCCGTCCCGTTCAAGATAGACTTTCTCGAGGGAACCGGAATTCACGCCGACCCGGATCGGAACGTTTCTCTCCCGGCAGGCGCTCACCACGGAAAGAACGCGGTCCGGTCCGCCGATGTTTCCGGGATTGATCCGGATCTTGTCCGCGCCGTGTTCCACGGCCAGGATCGCCATCCGGTAATCGAAATGCACGTCCGCGACGAGCGGGATGTGGATCCGCTTTTTGATCTCGGAAAACGCTTCCGCCGCCTCGCGGTTCGGTACCGTGGAACGCACGATCTCGCAGCCTGCGTCTTCGAGTCTTAAGATCTCCGCCACGGTCGCGTCGACGTCTTCCGTTCTCGTATTCGTCATGGATTGGATGAGGACCGGGTTTCCTCCCCCGATCACTCTGTCGCCGATCCCGATGACTTTTGTATGATCTCTGTACATCAGAAGAACACCTTTCGAATGTCGTTAAAGAAGACGGCCACCATCAAAAGCAGCAGCAGTGCGAAACCGATCAGCGTCACGATCCCTTCGTGCTTTTTCGGGACCGGTTTCCCTCGGATCGCCTCGATGAAGAGGAAAATCAGCCGGCCGCCGTCGAGTCCCGGGATCGGAAGCAGATTCATGACCCCGAGGTTTGCGGAGATCAGTATCGTAAAACTGATGAGGTTGACCAGCACCCAGTAGACCTTCGTCCAGAAGGGTTCCCCCTGCGTATCCGCGTCCACGCCTTCCACGATCTCGTTCACCATTCCGGCCATCCCGACCGGTCCGGAAAGGTCATTGAACGAGGCTTTCCCGGTGACGAGCATTCCGAGCGACTTGATGACGACCCCGGTATTGTAACAGAATTCGTACCAGCCGAATTTCAGGACTTCGCCGATGTTCAGGTGCTCCTGCCGCCCTTTCGACATGATGCCGATGAGGTACCGGCCGTCCTCCTCGCTGTAGCGCGGCGTCAGCGTCGTCGTCTTCGTTTCGCCGTTCCGGACGTACGTGACTTCCAGCGTCTCTCCCGAGTGCATTGCCATATACAGCGTGATGTCCTCGAATAGGTGCACCGAAGTGTGATCCAGTTTCGTGATGACGTCGCCGGTACGAAGGCCTGCTTCTTCCGAAGGATAGCCTTTGGCAATGCCCCCGAGTTCCGTCGTCGTGACGCCGACCAT
Organism: Lachnospiraceae bacterium; assembly: GCA_016281555.1. Taxonomy (GTDB): domain Bacteria; phylum Bacillota; class Clostridia; order Lachnospirales; family Lachnospiraceae; genus UBA1267. The sequence goes on from JAEEIV010000049.1 coordinate 7,521, forward strand.
TGCGACGAACACCAGCGCAAGAATCATCGCCAGGATGAAATTGAAGGCGGGGCCTGCGGCAATGACCAGTATCCGGATCCAGACGCTCTTTTTGTTGAACGCGTGTTCATCGTCTCCGACGTCCGTTTCCGGTCCGGCGGCAGGATCGCTCTCCTTTTCTTCCGGAACGGCAGCAGCCTCAGTGGGTTCCGGTTCCGTTTCCGGCACGGAAGGCTCCACGCCTTCGACGTTCGTCACGACGGCTTTTTCCGCCATCGTTTTCCGCTCTTTTCCGCTTTTCGAACCGGAAAGCGCGTCCTCCGCCAGAAACGATTCGTCTCCCTGCATCAGGCAGTATCCGCCGAACGGGATCCATTTTACGGAATAACGCGTTCCCTTCCGGACGAACGAGAACATCCGCGGGCCCAAGCCGATGGAGAATTCCACGACTCCGACTTTATGACGCTTCGCGGCCAGAAAATGACCGAACTCGTGAATGAAGATCACGAGACCGATGATCAATATGAACGCAATGATACTGACTACTTTAGACAATTCAGCGCCTCTCTCGTTTCCCGCTCCGTTTCAAAGACCTCTTCTAATATAGGGGCCTCGATGTACCGAATTCGGGACAATGCATACTCGATCCGGTCAATGATTTCCGTAAAACCTGATTCTCCGTTCAAAAACTTCGCGACGGCATATTCGTTCGCCGCATTGAATACGGTCGGGGCATTGCCGCCCTTCTTTCCGGCCTCGTATGCGATTTTCAGTCCCCGGAACACGTCGGTATCCGGCGTCCGGAGACGAAGATCTTTCAGTTTGTTAAAATCAAGCGACGGCAGGGACAGCGGCCGTCTCGCAGGATAGGTCAGGGCATACAGGATCGCGAGACGCATATCGGGTACGGACAATTCCGCCTTTACCGCGCCGTCGGCAAATTCCACCATGGAGTGGATCGTGGACGTCGGCTCGACGAGCACTTCGATCTTTTCATAGGGCACGCCGAACAGCCAGTGCGCCTCCATGACTTCCAGCCCCTTATTGACAAGCGACGCCGAATCGACCGTCACCTTTTTTCCCATGGACCAGTTCGGGTGATGCAGCGTTTCTTCGAGTGTCACGTGCCGAAGCTGCTCTTTCGTGTATCCGTAGAAAGGGCCGCCGGAAGCGGTGAGCAAGATCCGGCGTACCGGTGATCGTTCCTCTCCGTGCAGGCATTGGAAGATCGCGGAATGTTCCGAATCCACCGGAAGCAGACGGACGCCTTTTTCCCGGACGAGCGGCAGAATGAGGTGTCCCGCCGTCACGAGCGTCTCCTTGTTCGCGATCGCAATGTCCTTGCCGGCTTTGATCGCTTCGATCGTCGGACGGATGCCGATCATGCCGACGACGGCGCCGAGAACGACTTCCGCGGATGGCAGAACGGCGGCCTCGATGAGACCTTCCATTCCGGATACGACGCGGATGCCGGTGTCCTTCAGCCGGACCGCCAGCGTTTTCGCGGCATCTTCCTCATAAACCGCCACAAGCTCGGGAGTGAACTCCCGGGCCTGTTTCTCCAATAAGTCTATATTCCGGTTCGCGGCGAGCGATACCGCCTTGAAATCCGGGTTTTCTCTGATGACCGAGAGCGTTTGGGTCCCGATGGAACCCGTCGCGCCGAGTACGGCAATGTGTTTCATAAACTCACCTTGGGATCCCGATCATCTCCGATCAGAGATTCAGGATCCGAAACAGTTTCAATACGAGAAGGCACTCATAATAGACGATCGGCGCCACGAACAGGACCGAGTCAAACCGGTCCAGCACGCCGCCGTGTCCGGGGATCAGATTCGAATAATCCTTGATGCCGTGATGCCGTTTGAACGCGGACGCCGCCAGGTCGCCGAACACCGAAAAGACCGCCACGGACGCCGCAAGGATCGGGCAGATGAGCCACGGGTACGGCAGGTCCGAAAAAGTGCTGATGACGAGCCCGTATCCGAGTCCGATGAGCACCGCGCCGAGAATGCCGCCGACGACGCCCTCCCATGTTTTCTTCGGGCTGATCGGCGTCGGCAGGTGATGCTTGCCGAACAGTGATCCGAACAACCATGCAAAGACGTCGGAGACCCAGGAGCCGGCGAAAATGATCAGCGTCAGATAGACGCCGTGCTCCAGATTCCGCGTCAGATATAAGAACGATGACAGGATCACGGGATAGGTGAGGCCGAAAAACGAGGCCAGGGCCTGTTCCGCCTTCCGCTTCCCGAACTTGAGAACGTGCAGAATCATCAGAAGGAGGAAGGCCGCGACGAAAAGCGGGATCAGAAAGCGCTTATAATTAAAATACAGCAGTGCAAAGAACCCGGCCGTCGTCACGTAGCCGACGATCCCTTCCGCACTCTTCTGCAGGTCGTACAGCTTGTAAAACTCGTAAAGTCCTCCGAACGCAATGCATGCGGTAAACAGGAGCCAGGCGATCCCGCCGATGATCTCCGTGGAGAAAAGCAGTACGGCCAAAACGATGCCTGAAATGATCCTCTGCTTCGTGTTCTTCTGATCCATTTTTCTGGGTTCTGTCATTGCCCCGATCCGCCGTTCCTGTTCTTATTTCGCGTCCCCGAATCTGCGGTTCCGCTTTCCGTAGGCCTCAACGGCCTTTTCCAGATCCTCCTTCGTGAAGTCCGGCCACAGCACGTCCGTCACGTAGATCTCTGCATAAGCGATCTGCCAGAGAAGGAAATTCGAGATCCGAAGTTCCCCGCCGGTACGGATGAGAAGATCCGGATCCGGCATATACGCCGTGTCGAGTTCTCCGGAAATCGTCTCTTCCGTGATCGTGTCCGGAGAAAGTTCTCCCTGCTTCGCCTTTTCGGCGATCTTCTTTACCGCGCGCCGGATGTCGTCCCTGCCGCCGTAGTTTACGGCGATCGTGAACGTCAGGCCGTGGTTGTCCTTCGTTTCTTCTTCCAGACGGTCCATCATTTCGATGATGTCCGGCTCGAACCGGCTCCGGTCTCCGATCATGCGGACGACCGCGTCGTTTTCTCTGGCAATGACCCGAAGCCGCTTCATGTAATAGCGGAACAAGGTCATCAGACTGGAAACTTCCTCTTCGCTCCGTTTCCAGTTTTCCGTGGAAAACGCGTAGACCGTCAGATACTCGATCCCGAGTTCCCCCGCGTGAAACACGGTCTCCTCGACCACTCTCGAACCTTCCTTGTGACCCATGGTCCGCGGAAGTCCCCGTTTTTTTGCCCAGCGTCCGTTCCCATCCAGAATGATGGCAACGTGACGCGGGATCTTTCTTTCCTCAGCCATGATCTGCTTCCATTCCCGATCCGAAGGTTTCTCCGGCATTACACCGTCGTGATTTCCTTCGCCTTCTTCTCGGTCTCCTCGTCGATTTCCTTGATGAAGCGGTCCGTGGCTTTCTGGATCTTCACCTCCAGATCCTTCTCATCGTCCTCGGTGATCTCGGAAGCCTTCTGCATCTTCTTTATTTCTTCCATCGCGTCGCGGCGGATGTTCCGGACTGCGACCTTCGCATTTTCGGCCTTCTTCTTGCAATCCTTCACGAGTTCCTGACGGCGTTCACCGGTAAGTTCCGGAAACACGAGCCGGATCGACTGGCCGTCGTCAGAAGGCGTGATGCCGATGTCGGAAGCCAGGATCGCCTTGTTGATCTCTTTGATGAGCGTTTTGTCCCACGGCTGAATGAGGATCATTCTCGCCTCGGGGACGGAAATGTTCGCGACCTGCTGCAGCGGCGTCGGCGCCCCGTAATACGAAACGGAAATCTTTTCCAGCAATTTCGGATTTGCTCTGCCCGCGCGGATCATGCTGAAATCATAAGCCAGCGCGTTCAGCGTCTTCTGCATTTTTTCTTCGGTTCTTTCCAATACCTGTTCCATCGTCTTCCTCCTTCTATCAGTTCATCTTCGGCGTTTTACGCCTCAGTCCTTCGTCACTCTCGTGCCGATCCCTTCACCCTTCAATGCATTCCGGATGCTGTTCTCTTTTCTGAGATCGAACACCGCCAATGCCACGCCGTTCTCTTCGCACATGACCGAAGCCGTCCGGTCAATGACGCCCAGTCTCCGGTCCACGACCTCGTGGATCGAGACCACGTCGTATTTCTTCGCTTCCGGATGCTTCGCCGGATCCATATCGTACACGCCGTCGATGTTTTTCGCCAGCAGGATCTCGTCGACGTCCAGTTCGAGGGCGCGAAGCACGATCCCCGTGTCCGTGGAAAAATACGGATGTCCGGTGCCGCCTGCGAAGAAGCAGACCTTTCCGTCCGCAAGCGCTTTCACCGCGCGGTCCTTCGAAAACAGCACGGTCATGGCTCCGACTTCAAACGGCGTGAAGATCTCAGTCGCCAGACCTTCCGAACGGAACACCTCCGAGACGTAAATGCAATTCATGACGGTCGCAAGCATGCCGATCTGGTCGGACTTCGTCCGGTCGATCTCGGTACCGGTCCGGCCTCTCCACAGGTTTCCGCCGCCGATGACGATGCCGACCTGAACCCCCTGATCCGCGCACTCTTTCACCTGGCGCGCCACATCCTGCACGAGCGGCAGGGAATAGCCGCCTTTCTCCTTGTCAGAAAGCGCTTCCCCCGACAGTTTCAAAAGAACTCTTCGTTTCGCCATGATCATCCTTTCCCGAAGCGGCTTGCATTGCCGGTTCGCCCTCTTTACCCATTATCATATATATTATACACAGTTTCGAGGTTTCGTCAATCAAAATCCGAATTGCTCTCCCGCTGCCGTACCGTGCTGAGCCAAACTGCACTCTCCCCGAAGAAAACAGTGTTCCGGGCGATCACGGTCTTTTCCGCCAGGGCGAACTGCTCTGCGGTGTTGGGATGCGGAACGAAGCAGTCGCTCCAGGAGGAAACGTCTACCCGGAGACGGCAGCCTTTCTTCACGCAAAACGCCGCCGGCTGTGAAAGAACGGAGATCTTGATCTGCTCCCCGGCGCGGTAGTCCGGGTCAGCATGCAGCAGCGAGGTCGCCGCATCCGCGAGATTGTACGCTTTCCCGTCTTCGACGAGATACAGCCGGAACACGAAGGCGGTATCACTGCAGTCGGAAGACACTTCCGCATCGAAACGAACCGGACCGAAAAAGGACACGGCGCTTTCAAAGGGTGCGCTGAGAAACGACAGGACGTCGCCGCCTCTCTCTTCTTCGTCCGGTACGTACATATAGTCGTGTTTGTCGTGGTGTTTCGGGTGATCCGGGTCGTAGAGATAAGAACGGCTGCCGCCGGAGGGGCTCGTCCGTTCCATGCGGCCGTCCTCCGTAAGGAAAAACGGCAGATCCGGCGCATTTTCGTAAGGACTTTTTGCATCATGCCAGCGGTCCTCGCCGATCGAATAATAGCGGAAAGTACCGGGAGAAGCGTAAGGGTAAGGCACGCCCAGCCGGATATGATCAAAGAACGCGCCCTCCCGGTCTTCGGGGAGTTTCCCTGCCGGGAAGGGATAGACGTTGCCTTCCTTCTCCTGCAGGGCATGGCCGAAGGGTGACATGAGAAAACAGGACTTTTCCCGGGTTTCCGCCGGCAGATCGTACCACATCCGGCACATTCCGTAACAATAATAGTCAAACCAGCCGCCGGTCATCAGCACCGGGACTTCGAGTTTCTCCATGACGCCGTTCCCGGGAAAGTTTTTCCAGAACGCATCGTACCGGTCGTGCAGTAATTGCTCCGTGAACGCCGGAAACTCCTCTCCCGTGGCGCGAATCATCATGTCTCTGTAGGGGCGGACGTAGATTTCCTCGTTTGATGCGATCTTCGGCCGGTGCGCACTCATCATGGAAAGATACCACGCGAAATAACCGAAGGCCCGGCTCATTCCGTTGAAATAATGCCGGTGATACAGACTCTCCGTCTGCACGGAAAGCGCGAATCCGCGAAGGTCCGGAACGGGATCGTTTAAGAGCATCAGCAGTACGGAAGCCGTATAACTGCCGCCTCGGAAAAAAAGTTCGCCGTTGTAATGCGGCAGAGTGCGGACCCATTCGAGCGTCTCCAGCCCGTCACGCCGCTCTTCATCAGCATAAGGGACGCAGATCCCCTCGCTCCCGCTCCGCCCACGGCAATGCTGCAATACGATCGCGTAGCCGCGCCGGATGAGGCCGTTCTTTTCATACCGGGCAAGGATCTCCTCCGTCACGGTCGTTTCCTTCTCGTAAGGCGTTCGCATGAAGACCGTCGGGCATTTGCCGGCATGCGGCAAAACGACGCGGGTATACAGGCGCACGCCGTCGGACATCGGAAGAAACACGTCTTTGATCTCGATCACGGTGAGCCTCTCTTTCGTTGGATGCGCGGCAATGAACCGTTTGGTTCACTCCGTGGTGATGAACCGGACTTCGTATGGATCCACGACGGTGCCGCCGGATTTGATCGTCTTCGCGACCGGCATGCGGCGCGTGTTCACGAAAGTCACATCGAAGCTCTGCACGCTGTCTTCGTAATACATGTTCAGCGTCAGGCCGCCGTTGACCTCGCAGTTTTCAAAAAGCGCCTCCACGTGCCCCGGATTCTTGTGGGACAGGGTCTGCAGCCGGATCACGCGGACGTTGGTGTCGTCCGTCGCGTGGATGTGGCAGTTCCGTAAAATCAGCCGGCCGTCCCCGGGCGTTCCCGGATTGTGGCCGTAGTAGGCGGAATGGTCGCCGTACCCGTTGAAAAAGATCTCGCAGTCCTCGAACGTATGCGTGGCGTCATTGTCGATGCCGAAGCCGATCGTATTGTTGAATCCGAGCAGCAGCCCGTCGGCATTTTTCTCGCTCATCCGGTACTCAAAGCGGCAGTTCTTGTACAGCTGCTCCGATCCGGGATATTTGTTGTGGTCGTCGTTATGCAGGCAGTACCTGCAATTCTGTCCGATGACCTCGACGTTGTAGACCTCAACGTTTCCATAGATGTTCAACGGGCTCCAGGTCCGGCTCGCGCCGTAGGTGATCTCGTTCTTTCCGGGCGTAAAGGTAAGCGTCACCTTGCCGAGGCCGACGATCCTCGTGTGGTTCGGGACGAAGGCATTGTAAAGGCCGAAATAATCCGGCGACTGAACGTCGTCCGGCGGGATGACCAGGGTCCCCCGCTCCACTTCCGCCATATACTCGGCGAACATGTCGTAGGTGCCTTCTTCGATGAAGATGGTCTTCTCGTTTTCATTGCCGGCCAGGTCCAGCAACAGCTCCGTGAACGAAGCATACCCCTTCGATCCGACGTAATAGATCTCGCCTTTCGCGAGCGCTTCGGGATCCGTCGATTCCATTTCCGTTTCCTCCTCCGTCTCCGTTTCGGACAATGACTCTTCCGTGGAAGTCACCTCAGCCGTTTCCGAATTCACGGGCGGTTCCGTCGAGCTCCCGCCCGCCTGCTGACAAGCTGACAAAAGCAGGATCAGTCCAAGCGCAAGTCCCCACCATACGCGTCTTTTCATCCGATGACCTCCTTCAGGCGTTTCCTATCCGCCGCCGGTTTCATTATCGCGCATCATGGCGTTTTCGTCAAGACGTTCGCCGAAAACGTTTCCACTTGAAATGGTGCGGAATATGTGCTACACTTTTCCTAGTTTTTGAAGAATCGAGGTGGATTTATGTCCGGACATTCCAAATTTGCGAACATCAAACACAAGAAAGAAAAGAACGACGCGGCGAAGGGAAAGATCTTCACGATCATCGGACGCGAAATCGCAGTCGCCGTAAAGGAAGGCGGCCCGGATCCCGCGAACAACTCGAAGCTCGCGACCGTCGTTGCAAAGGCGAAAGCCAATAACATGCCGAACGACACCATTGACCGCTCCATCAAGAAAGCGGCCGGCGATGCCAATGCGGCGAACTATGAGTCGATCACTTACGAAGGCTACGGGCCGAGCGGCACGGCGATCATCGTCGAGACCCTGACGGACAACCGGAACCGTACCGCGGCAAACGTCCGTGCGGCGTTCTCGAAGGGGAACGGCAATCTGGGACCGAACGGCTGCGTGTCCTTCTCTTTTGACAAGAAGGGCCAGATCATCATTGACCGGGAAGAATGCGAAATGGACGCGGACGACCTCATGATGCTTGCGCTGGACGCCGGCGCGGCGGACTTTACCGAGGAAGAGGACTCCTTCGAGATCCTGACCGAGCCAGACGACTTCCCCGCCGTCTACGACGCGCTCACGAAGGAAGGTCTGCCGATCGCTTCCGGCGAAGTCACGATGATCCCCCAGACCTGGGTGACCCTGACTGACGCGAACGACATCAAGATGATCCGCCGGATCCTCGACATGCTGGACGAGGACGACGACGTGCAGAACGTATATCACAACTGGGAGAACGAGGAAGAATAAACCGTTTTCAGAGACAGCGGTCACAAAACTACGGAGCCGGTGCTTTTTGGGCATCGGCTCCGTAATTTTTCATGACTGCTGACTTGCGTCAGATTTCTCGTCAGTTCATCTTCCCGGCGTTCGGATCGGGCGTGAAGATCGACTCCGCCTGCTCGTCCGTCAAGTCAATGCCGAAGACGGTCTTATAATACTCTTTCGTGTAGTCCGTGATGTTCACGTCCTTCATCGCTTCCGGATAAGCGGCTTTCGCAAGCCAGAGCAATGCGATCGGCGAATCCACGCCGGAAGTGTAGCTCCGGTACATGCCGAGCGGCATCTTGTAAACGCGCTGGTTCTTCACGGCGTCCACGCTGGACCAGTCATATTCGCCCACCGTATTGTTGTAAATGTCGTCCGCCGTCGCGGTCGTGAAGTTCGTGACGAAGATGATCGTCGGATCCCACTCGTAGATCTGCTCCATGTTCGTCGGCAAGGAATTCGCCTCCGTCTTTTCGGACACGACGTTCGTGAGTCCGATGGCCTTCGACCACCAGGAGCCGAACGAAGGATTGCCGTTTACGAGGATCTGCTCTGCCGTATACTGGAACAGGAACATCACGCGCTCGTCTTTGGAAGCCACGTCCTTCAGCTTTTCGTCAACGAGCTTCTGCACCCGCTCGCCGTATTCCTGCACGACCGCGTACTTTTCATTGCCCTCAAAGATCTGATCGAGCGTCAGGATCCACTGATTCAGGGTCTCCAATGCGTCGTATCCCCACTTGCCGGCGGAAATGCCAAACGCCGTGAGGCCCGCGCCGGTCACTTCTTCGTAAAGCGTCTTGTTTCCGGCGTTCACGAAAACGAGGTCGGGCTCCAGTTTCAGAAGCTCTTCAATGTTGACCGCCGTCCCGTCAATGAATCCGGTCTCCGCATTCAGGATCGCGGGATAGAGTTCACCTAAAAGGCTGTTCTTCGCCGCGACCATCGACTGCTTTGCGATGCCGACCAGTTTGTCCGCGCTGTCAAAGAAGACGGTGAGGATCGAGGGCAAGGGATAGATGTCGCAGACGACGACCCGGTTGATTTCTTCCGGCAGCGTCACTTCGTGACCTGCGTGGTCCGTCACGGTACGGGGCGCGGGTTCCGTCTCCGGTTCCGTCTCCGGCTCCGTCGGCGCTTCCGTTTCAGAAGAGGTCTCGACGGCTTCGGTCGAAGTCGGCTCTTCCGATTCGGATGTGCTTTCGGCCGTCTTTCCGCAGCCGATCACTGAAACGGTCATCAGAACGATGGCAAAAAGCACTGCCATCAGTTTTGTGATTTTTTCCATTTCATTTTTCCTCCTTATCGTTAGATAATTTTATCGGAACAACGCTCTTTACAGCGATGTCTTCAGAATGAATGTTGCCGATCACGGCCTCCACGCCGAAAGATTTTTTGATGTTTTTTTCGGTGATGAGTTCCGGTATCGGACCGAAAAGCACCTCTCCGGGGCCGTCTTTCTCTCCCGGACAAAACAGCAGTCCGGAGTCTGCATAACGGAAGGCGTGTTCCGGATAATGCGTGTTGAATACGGTCGTCACGCCGCGCTTTGCGGCCTCCCTGACCGCTGAAAGCACGATCAGCTGATTCCTGAAATCCAGACCGGATTCCGGCTCGTCGAGGATGAGGATCTTCGGATCCTTGACGAGCGCTCTGGCGAGCAGGACCATCTGCACTTCTCCGCCGGACAGATCGCTCATCGGTTTCCCGGCAAGCGAAAGGATCCCGAGCCGGTCGAGCGTCTGCTCTGCCCGGTCGAGTTCTTTCTTCCCGGGTTCGGAAAAGATGCCCATCATTCCCGTCAGTCCGAGCAGCACGGTTTCCATCACGGAATAGGATCTCGGAACTTCCCGGTTCTGCGGAACGTACGCGACGTTTTCAAAGAGGGCCTTCTCTTTCATTGCCCGGACGTCCTCTCCGAAGACGCGGACAATACCGCTCTTCGGTTTCAGCATCCCCATGAGACAGCGAAGCAGCGTCGTCTTTCCGGCGCCGTTCGGGCCGAGTACGGACAGGATCTCCCCTTCCCCGAGCGAGAAGGAAAGATGCTCAAACAGGGGTTCTTTCCCGTACCCGAAGGCCAGATCTTCTGCGGAAAGAACGGGATGCAAAGTCGTCATAAGGACCAGCCTCCTTTCTTTCGCATGAGATACAGGAAGAACGGCGCCCCGATCACTGCTGTCAGCACCGAGACAGGGATCTCCGTTTTCGTAAGCGACCTCGCGAGAGTATCCACGATCACCATGAAGCCCGCGCCCGTCAAAGCGGAAGCCGGGATGAGACTCCGGTGGTTATTGCCGAACGCCATCCGGCACATGTGCGGCGTGATGAGACCGATCCAGCCGACCTGACCGCACATCGCGACCGAGGCGCTCGTCATAAGTGTCGCGGCAATGAGCGTCACGATCCGGAGTTTCTTTAAGTTGACGCCGAAGGACCTGACCTCGTCCTCCGAATACGGAAGCAGGTTCATTCTCCAGCGAAGCAAAAACAACGTCACGAGACCCGCCAGGATCGGGAAGATGCCGACCGCCAGTTTCTTGAACGAGGAAGACCCGAAGGTCCCCATCAGGAAATACGTGATCGCGGGCAATTCGTTCTCCGAATCCGCCGTGAATTTGACGAGTGAGACCAATGCCGAAAACAGCGAACCGACCATGATGCCGGCAAGCACGACCGAACTCAATTTCCGGTTCTTGCCGCTGCCGAGCGCCCAGGTCAGCACCACGGCGCCGATGCCGGCGAGAAAACTGAACCCCTGCGTCCCGATGCTGCCGAGGCCGAGTAAGATCCCGAGGGCCGCGCCGAAGGAGGAACCGCTCGCGACACCGACCGTGTCCGGGGTGGCGAGGGGATTGGCAAACAGGCTCTGAAAAGCCGCGCCGGCCGCGGAAAGCCCCGCTCCGACCGCGAGCGCCGTCAAGACGCGCGGAAGTCTCGCAGACAGGATCGCCGCTGCCGCCGTCGTATTCTCCTGCTTTCCGAGCATGCCGTTCCAAAGGATCGAGAACACGTCCCCGACCGGCACGTTCATCCGCCCGATCGAGAGACAGACGACTGCCGTCAGGACAGGAAAGAGAATCAGCAGAAGAAGCTGCCAGATATGCAGTTTTCCGACGGATTTGTTACTCATTTGTTCGCGTACGCCGCCTTTGCGGTCACGCCGTTCAGGTTTCCGATTTTCCCGGACAAAGCCGAGATCGCATCCTGCGGCGCGTCGATCGCGACGCTGATGATTGAAACGCCTTTTTCCCGGTACGGGATCCCCATCCGGCCGATGATGTATTGCCGGTAGTCGTGGAGAAGCCCGTTCAGTTTCTCCGTGGAATCCATGTTCTCGACAATGATGCTGATGACAGCGACTCTCGTTTCCATTTCGACTCTCCTGCTCAAAAAAATGCCGCTTCCCGAAGAAGCGGCACGGAATCACAAACTATGCGGGCACTCTTCCCTTCCGGTGAGAAGCCTTACTTTCCGTGCCTTGCTGCTCAGGTTCCCCTTTGCCCTCAGGCGTCACCCGGTGTTCCGGGCAGAGACAATATATCACAGTTTCACGGAAAAGTAAAGAGAATCAAAAATCACTGAACGAATCCGTTTTCTTTCAGCAATTGATCCAGATCTATATGAGACATCCAGTTATCATGATGATTTGTTGAATAGGTCACTTTGATCAGGTACAGTTGATCGTTTTGAACGACAGTGATCGAAACGCCTTCCGGGAGTTCCCCTTCGAGAAACCAGATCCTGCGTATCGCGTTGTTTCCCACATAGATGAGATGCCGTTCCCCGACCTTTCGTATGGGACCCTCTTCAGCGGTCCTTTGATATCCCATGTAATCAAAACCGTATACATAAATACGCCCGCTTGGTTTGTTCTCCAGCCGTGCGACGTTCCCTGAAAGATGCCACCCTCCCAGAACGTCTTTCTTAACGACTCCCAATGCCGTGTGGCAGCGATCCTTGTCATTTCCTACGATCCGGTATTCGTTTCCGTTTTCGTCCATTCCGACGTGGATGATTGCAGTACTGTCCGGAGAAAGCCCGTGAACGGTGAGGAGGATCTGATAATTAAAGAGATAAGCGACAACAAGCAATACGGCCAATGTGCCGCCCAAGATCCACAGCGCGTTTTTCAATCGCCGCTTCCAGCCGGAGCGCTTTTCGTTTTCTGCGACCTCCTGCTGGATCTCTTTCAAGGATTCTGCAGCTCTCTGCTTTTCACTCTCCGGTATCATGATCCAACCTTAACTCTCCAGATCCCTGATCCACGTCACGGAGAGTTCGACCCACTTTCTGAACGGCGTCACGTCGTCGCTTTCTTCCCGGACCACCGGGAACTCCGCCGTCGCCAGTCCGTGATGCCCGCGGCGGAAGATGTGCACTTCTGTCTCCACGCCGGCAGAAAGCAGCGCATTGGCAAAGACGAGGCTCTGTTCGATCGGCACCGTTTTGTCCTGCCACGTCGAGAAAATGAAGACCGGCGGGGTCTTTTCATCCGCCTGAAGATCCAGAGAATTCAGCACCCAGGCTTCTTCGTCCTGCCCCTCCAGGATCCGGTCGAAGCACCGAAGCGTCTTTTCATATCCTTCTCTCATCGGCTGTCCGAAACGGTAGCCGAGAGGAGAAATGACCGGATAACCCAAAATGCAGCCGTCCGGGCGAAGCGTTTCCGCTGCACAGCCCAATGCTTCACCTAAAAAGCCCTTGTTCCAAAGTACGGAAAGCGACGCCGCTAAATGACCGCCCGCGGAGAACCCGATGACGTAAACGCGTTCCGGGTCGATCCCCCATTCTTCGCTTCTTTCCCGGACGATCCGGATCGTCTCGGCTGCCTCCATAAGATCTGTCGGGAACGGCGCAGACGGAACCGTGTAATGCAGAATGAAAGTTGAGAAACCGGCCGAGAGATACTCTGCCGCGATCGGATCCGCTTCCCGGTTGCTCAAGAAATAGTAGCCGCCTCCCGGGACGACGATCATTGCAGGCTTTTTCGGCTCGAGTTCGGCTTTATCCATCGCATGGTCGAGGATCCACGCCTCCACCCATGCCGCCTTTTCAGGGAGTTTCGAAATCCCTGCTTTACCGTACTCCGGATGAATCTCAAACCGTTCCGTTCTCATAAGTACCCCTCTCTCCGACGTCAATGTCCCTTCGGGACCCGTGACAGTTGATTTCGCTCATAGGACCGGTCCGCAACGGCCAGCCTGATGAAAATGTAAAGCAGGATCAATGCGCTTCCCCAGATCGAATGATAAGAAAACAGCTGGCAGGCAACGGCCGACAGGACCGCGCCCAGCACGAAGCATAAAAGGAGCCTCCCGTGCAGCCAGATCTTCCGGCCGTAACCTCGCTCTTTGTGCCGGATAAACCGCGCCGTGTTGTAGCCGAGCTGGCGGATGTGATTCGTCACGAAAGTCGTCGCGGCGGAAATGCCGTTCACCTGCCGGAAGGTATTGAACTGCATCGAGCAGATGAAATTGAACAGGACCTGCGCGATCTGGTCCGGCACTTCTTTCGGGAGGAACCCGATGCCGATGACCACCACGATCTCCAGCCCGACGAGAGCGGTCTCCCAACGGAACAGTTTGAACCGCTTTACGGCCTTGCCGAGGAGCTCCGATACGAGCGCCCCGAGGAAATAGGCGCTGATCGGAAGAAGCAGGTAGGCGGCGCGAAGCCAGTTTTTCGTGCCGAGCGCCATCGCGAACAGCACGACGTTCGCGGTCTGCGCATTGCAGAACACGCCGCCGCGGAGCATGTACGTGTACGCGCCGAACCAGCCTGCCGCGGTGATCAGCATGAGATAAACCCATGTTTTCTCACATTCCAGGATCGAAACCTTCTCGGCTGCCGGAGCGTCCGGTGCCGTTTCCGTTCCGGCTGCAGGCTGCCCGTTGATTTCTTTTTCGTTCTCCATTCTCTGTTTTCAGCGGAAAACCGCCCCGCTCCGGGACGATCTCCGCACTCCTTCTGTATGATTAGAAAGCGAGCGAGTTTATGCCCTGCCTTCGAGGAAATCCACTGCCTGCAATGCCGCGACCGCTCCGTCGGATGCCGCCGTCGTCACCTGACGGATCCGCTTCGCGCGGCAATCCCCTGCCACGAATACGCCTGGTGTCTTCGTTTTCACGTCTTCCCCGGATGCCGCATAACCGCGGCCATCCAGTTCAATGACGTTCGAGAACGCCTCGTTCTGAGGGACAAGTCCGATGGCAATGAAGAGCCCGCTGAGATCAAACTGCTGTTCATTTCCGTCCTTTGTCCGTACGGTCACGCCGGAAAACTCTTCTTCGCCGAGATACCCCGTCACGCGGCAGTTCGTCAGCACTTCAACGTTGTCGTGCGAAAGCAAACTGTCCACGAGTTTCGCATCCGCGGTCAATGTGGGCATGTCCTGGAAAATGTATAACTTCTTGACGAGATCCGCGAGGAGCACCGCCTCGACGAGTGCGGAATTGCCGCCGCCGACGACGCCGACTGTCTGATCCTTGTAAAACGCGCCGTCGCAGACCGCGCAGAAGGAAATGCCGTTGCCGATGAACTCTTCTTCCCGGGGAAGTCCGAGTTTCCGGTGCTTTGCGCCGGTCGCCAGGATGACCGACCGGCCTTCGAAAGAACCGCCTTCCTCGGTCGTCACGAGAAACCGGCTGTGCTTTCCTTCCGCCTCTTCCGCTGCTTCCTCCGTCAGTTTGATCACGGCCTTTTCGACGTGGTCAACGTGGCCGAATTCAAACTCGACGCCCTGGAAAATGGCCTGCTCGGTGAGTTTCTCCGCAAATTCATTGCCGGAAAGCGACGTGAAGCCGGGAATGTTTTCGACGCAGGGCGAAAAGGTGATCTGACCGCCGAACGTCTCTTTTTCAATGACCAGCACGGTCTTGTTTGACCGTCTCGCATAAATGCCCGCGGTGAGCCCCGCCGAGCCGCCGCCGATGACGATGATATCGTACATATCTTCCTCCATCTAGTGGTTTTTCGTTTGATGTTTAAGTAAACTATACCATATATGGAGGAAGCTTTCAAATGAATTTTCACAGAAAACGAAAAACTTACCAAACGTTGAAGACCCAGGCGTGTCCGTCGAATCTTCTTCATGTTTTTTACGTTGCACAAACACGGCATTGATGCCGCTTATTTGCGGTGTCCGCACACGGAGCACTCGCAGTATGTGTTCATGACGGTTTCCTGGTGTGTGACGGCCGGGACGGTAATATCCCAGCTCGAGACCCACCAGCATGGGCCGTAGCCTTCTCTGAAGCCGTGATCCGGATTCTTCTGGCCGTCGCTGAACTCACCGATGCATCTGAGCCAATTGTCGCAGGCATCAGCGGGGTCTTCGCCGGCGGTGTAGATATAACGGTAGCCGGCACTGCGCATATAGGCGATCAGCTCATTACTGTTATGTCCGTTTTCCATCGCATAGTTTTCAGGAATACCGTAAAACCACTCGGTCTGCGGAACACCGTATTTCATGGTATCCTGCCACGTGCCGAGGAAGTCCCACGATCCGTCCTCATTTTGCTTATAGCTGACGAAGTATCTCGGGATACAGGGGACGACGTCTACGGTGAACTCTTCAGAGTCTATCACAGTCACAGTAGACTCTTCCTGCTTCTCCACGTAATGGTGATCCGTCACCGGGATGGTCTCCGTATAGGAGCTGCCGCACGAGCACGTATAAGTCCGAACGCCGGTTTCCCGGCAGGTAGACTGTTTTGTCACCGTGCTTGTGTAGGAATGCACATGTGGCGGTGCAGTTGTTTCCGGCGGCTGTGTTTCAGGCTCCTGCGTTGTGGGAGGCTGTGTCTCAGGGGCCTGAGTTGTAGGCGGCTGTGTTTCAGGTGCTTGCGTTGTGGGCGCCTGCGTAGTCTCCGGTTCTTTTACAGTTGTGGGTGCCTGCGTAGTCTCCGGTTCTTTTACAGTTACGGACTCCGGCGCGCTTGTCTGCGACGGAACGCTCGAAGGCTCGGTTTCCGGGACCGTTCCGGCTTCGACCGCCTGCTCAATCACCGCTTGGACCGATCCACCGGAAACGGTCTCTGTTTCCTCATCCGCGATTTCCGTTTCCGGAGCAGTCTCCGTCACGAGTTCACTTTCGACTTCCCGGCCCTCTTCGTTCTGCATTGCCCTGTATTCGTTCTCATTCGAAGTCATCAAAAAGCAGCCGAAAACCGACACTGCAAGTGCCAATGCGAGGATCACCGGAACAATCTTTCTCCATTTACGATTCATTTCATTTCCTTCCTTTCCCAAAATCGGATCCATCGGGCAAAATCACCGTCCGCCCCTACTCATTAGACGCAGTGAAAAAGGAAAAGGTTATAAAAAACCGGGGCGCTCCTTTTCGGAACGCCCCGGCCTTTCTTATCTTCGGGATGGCTTACGGCACACTGATGCAGGTCTGAGCCAGCATGTCATAATACGCCTGCGTCTTATCCCTTAATTCGTAGTTGTAATCGTCCTCCGCAGAATGCTTTCCGAGCCATTCATCAATATCGACCCATTCGCCGGTCTGAAGGTAGATGATTTCCCGGCAGGTATCGCTCCGTAAGAACTCTTCCGTCACCTGGACCGCAGAACCATTGTGCATAAGCATTCCGTAGGCTCCTTCTCTCCAGTATTCCAGGAAAAATCCGTAACTCTGGCCGCAGAAATCCACGAATAAGTATCGTGACGTGTCAACCCATTTCCATGCCTGAACGCCGCCGCCCTCCGTGTTTCGATCGGTTCCCGGGTACGTCATATTCGCTATGGCATAGCCCTGATAATTCACCTGGAATCCGGAATGGCCATCGTAGCTGATCTCCTCTACTTCCACCTTCCCTCTCCAGCTTTCCGGCAGGGTGAAAGTGAAGTATTCGTTCTTGTACACATAGTCCGGCAATGCTTCCTCCGTGCTCTCCGGCTCCGTCGTTTCCGATTCCGTCGGTGCTGCGGTCGGTGCTGCGGTCGTCGGTACTTCGGTCGGTGCTGTCGTCACAGGAACGACCGGCACGGTTTCGGTCGGCGCCTCAGTCTCTTCTTCCGTCGACTCCTCTTCCGACTCGGTTTCTTCTTCCGTTTCTTCCTCCGTCGGTTCTTCCGTGGTCTCTTCTACGGTTTCGATTTCTTCTTCAGATTCTTCCGGTTCCGTAACGGTTTCCGGCTCCGTAAGTTCTTCCGTTTCCGGGACGGAGATCTCGACTGCCGTGGTGACGGGCGGTTCGGCCTGGCTGTTCCGGTTTGCAAGGCCGACGCCTGCCGCCGTGCCTCCGCCGATCACCGCCGTTCCGAGTACTGCGGCAGCCGTGATTTTCGCCGCCGCCGGAAGACCGGCGAGCCATCCGATGAGTCCTCCCTTTGCCGCTGCGCCCGCAGCTGCTCCTGCGGCAGCCGCTCCGGCGGTGGCGGTTCCGGTGGCTGTCGCCGCTCCTGCGGAAGCGCTTGCGGCGGCGGTTCCCGCCGCTGCCGCCGTGGCGACCGCTGCTGCGCCGGTCACTGCAGCCGCAGTCCCGACAGACGCGCCGCCCTGCGCCGCAAACAGCCATAAGAAGAACGCGAACGGTGACAGGGAATACAGCTTGATGCCTTGTTTTTCGAGTGCTCGCACCTTGGTCTCGATCTTCTTTTTCGCCTGGAACAGCGATTGCTTAACCGCATTTTCCGAATTGCCGGTGGCTGCCGCGATCTCTCGGATCTTCATGTCATTGTAATAGAACATGGTGATCGCGACCCTCTGGCTGTCGGACAGACCGTCAATGATCTCGCGGACCATCCGCTGTGATTCTTTCTGATCCAGCGCCTTTTCCGGCTGCTCGTAGTCTTTCTCGCTTTCCAGCTGTTCCTCGAACGAAGGCCCGTCCTCTTCCGGGGACGGATCGAGGTCGGTGAACACGACTTCCGTCGAAGAAAGCTTCCGGAGATGCGTTTCCGCAGTCCTCGTCGCGATCGTATTGGTCCAGCCGACGAACTTTTCCGGATCTTCCAGCTGACCGATATTTTTGTAAACCTTGATGAACGTTTCCTGCGTCAGATCTTCCGCGAGCCCTTCGTCCTTCAGCATGTACTGAAGTCCGCTTTTGACCCGGTTGTAGTGCTTTGAGTAGATTTCCTCAAATGCGCCCTGATCCCCTGCTTGAAACCTTTTTACCGCTTCCAATAATCCTGAGTCCATTTTTTCCTCCCTTGAGCCCCTTTTTTTCGGCCTAGCGTTTCCGTGCTCCGGAGGAACGTTCCTCTCCGGAGATCCCATCGTTCAGGCGTTTCAGGAAAGCCTGATACCGTTCCTTCACGGAACTGCCGGTGTCGGAAGGATCATACTGGATTCCCATGATGATGATTCTTTTTAAATCCTGTTCTTTCATCATGCCTCCTTTCTCCCTTCCGCCGGCGGATCCGGATTGCCATGGCGCCGATCCACCGGTGTCCGGTTTCTTCGGCTCTACTCCATAGACGCGGCGAATGGGAAAAAGGTTATAAAAAAACTGCTGCACTTTCATTCCTGTCCGGTATGTCCCGTCGGAACTACGTGCAGCAGCCTGCAATCAATGAATCAACGCGGTCACAAGGCAGCGAGGTACTTCCGGATGTCGGACACGCCCACGTATTTCGCGGTCTCGCCGTCCTTTTCCACGACCAGCGTCGGCGCCTGCTTCACGCCGTAGGCCTTCGCGGCGGCCGGCTGTTCATTGGCGTAGATCTTCTCGTACGGAATGCCCATACGGTCCAGATCCGCGGCAATGATCTTGCAGTTCGGGCAGGTCGTCGTCGCGAACAAGGTCAGTCCGTCTTTCGCCTTCGCCGGTTCTTCCGGAATGATGACCTCTTCCGCAGCCGGAGCCTCGGCGTTCTTCTTCCGGATCATCTTCGAAGAGGCAATGTCGTACACCTTACGGTCCTTGTACTCCTGCGCCTTGCCGTCGTTCCAGTTCTGCACCGGACGGTAGTATCCCGTGATCCGGCTGTACACTTCGGTGGGCTCGCCGCATTCCGGGCAGGTCGGCTGCTCGCCGACGAGGTAGCCGTGCTTCTTGCAGACGGAATAGGTCGGGGAGATCGTGTAATACGGCAGACGGTAGTTCTCCGCGATCTTCCGGACGAGGTTCGCCGCCGCTCTCCAGTCGGGCAGCTTTTCGCCGAGGAAGGCGTGGAACACGGTGCCGGAAGTATACAGCGTCTGCAGTTCGTCCTGGATGTCGAGGGCCGTGAAGATGTCCTCGGTATAACCGACCGGCAGATGACTCGAGTTCGTGTAATACGGCGTGTCGTCGCAGGACTTCGCCGCAGTGATGATGCCCGGATACTGCTTCACGTCGTGCTTCGCAAGACGGAACGCCGTGGACTCCGCGGGCGTCGCTTCGAGGTTGAAGAGGTCGCCGTACTTCTCCTGATAATCGGAAAGGCGCTCTCTCATGTGATTCAGAACGTCAGCCGTCCACTTCTGCGTCTTCTCGTGCGTCATGTCCGCATGGATCCACTTCGCATTGAGACCCGCCTCGTTCATGCCAACGAGACCGATCGTCGAGAAATGGTTCGCGAACGTGCCGAGATAACGCTTCGTGTACGGATACAGACCGTTCTCAAGAAGCCTCGTGATGACTTTCCGCTTGACGTCAAGCGACCGCGCGGCAATGTCCATCATCTTATCGAGACGCTTCATGAACTCTTCATTGTTTTCGGAAAGATAGGCGATCCTCGGCATGTTGATCGTCACGACGCCGATGGAACCGGTGGATTCGCCGGAGCCGAAGAAGCCGCCGGATTTCTTCCGGAGTTCGCGAAGGTCGAGACGGAGTCTGCAGCACATCGAACGTACGTCGCTGGGCTCCATGTCGGAATTAATGTAGTTCGAGAAATACGGTGTGCCGTACTTCGCGGTCATTTCGAAGAGCAGACGGTTGTTTTCCGTGTCAGACCAGTCGAAATCGCGCGTGATCGAATAGGTCGGGATCGGATACTGGAATCCGCGG